>JBKHDA010000010.1:0-48484 GCA_046541575.1 Halanaerobium sp.
ATTTAGATTAAATATAAATTGGGAGAATTAAACTTTGACAATACGCAAATACTCTAAAGGGGGAAATTATGAAAAAACCACGCTTGTCATTAAGAAATCTATTGCTTTTAACCATCAGTCTGAGCATGATAATTATTATTTCAATTTTAAGTTATTTTATTTATTCCAACATGTCAGCAGAGATTATTGAGCAGGAAGAAGAAAAAGTTAATGCAATTGCTACTACAATGGAAACCAAACTGGATGACCTGCAGCAGGAGGGAGAAATTGCAGTAAGTTTAGTTGCTAAAAATGCTGCAGTCCAGGAAGCTTTTGCTGATAGGGACAGGGATCTTTTGAGAGATATGTTTTTAGAATCCTATCAGGATATCAGTCAGGAAATGGCACAGTTTCAGTTTCACCTGCCTGATTCTACTTCTTTTTTAAGACTACATAATCCTGAAAAATATGGAGATGATCTTTCTTCATTCCGTAACACAGTCAATCAGGCAAATGAGAATAGAGAATTAGTTACTGGAATCGAAGAGGGGCGGGGTGGATATGGTCTCAGGGTTGTCTCTCCTGTAGAATATGAAGGGGAGCATTTAGGGACTGTAGAATTTGGCTCCAGTCTGGGAGAGGGATTTTTAGGAGAAATTAAAGAAAACTTTGCTGGTGATTATTATCTTTATTCACTGGCAGATACTGAAGATGTAAGCTGGGACGAAGATGATAATGATTGGATAGCAAGTACAGCCGATAGTGATAATTACGAAGTTGATCAGCAGTTAATTTCTCGTCTGGAAAATGGAGAAACTATTATCGAATCACGCGGCAGCAGCAACATTTTACTGCTTCCTTTTGAGGATTACCGCGGAGAAATCAGCGGCTATTTTAAAGCGGCCTTTGACCGCAGTCAGATAGTGAGCAGATTAAATGCACTGGCCAGAAATGTTATGATTTTTGCTCTGCTGGGAATTGTAATAACTCTAATTATTACCTTCCTGGTGGCGAAAAGAATTTTTGATCCTTTAGAAGAATTTGAGGGTATGTTTGCAGCCCTGGCACTTGGTAATTTGAATGTTTCCTATCCAATTAAAACAGTTAACTGTTCAGAAATTATGGACTGTGGAGAAGAAAGCTGTCCTGATTTTGACAGAGATGGAGTAACCTGCTGGTTTGATGTGGGATCTTATGCCCCTGAGTTTGGGAAAGAAGTTCACTGTCCTAAGATAAAAACTGGAGAATATGAAGACTGTACAGAATGTAAAGTTTATAAAGAAGTAAATAAAAATGAAATAGAAAAGCTGGGTGCCTGGTTCAATAAGTTTGCTGATGTTCTGAGGGGATTAATCAGGGATATGATTGATATGTCAACTAACCTCTCTGCCTCCAGCCAGGAATTAACCGCAACAGGAGAGGAATTATCAGCTTCTGCAGAAGAGATTGGTAATGCAATGCAGACAGTTGCCTCTGGTGCAGAAGAACAGTCAGCCCAGGTGGAAGAGACTTCAGCAACTATCACAGAGCTTAGAGAACAGATAAACTCAGTTAATAAAAATTCAGATGTGATGACAGAAAGAGCAAAAAATGTAATGGAAAATATAGAGTCAGGTAATCAGGCTTTAAGTAGTTCCGAAAAAAGTATTTCTAAAGTTAGAGATAATACTGAGACCACTGCAGAGGCAATTGATTCTCTTGGTCAGTCCTCAGCTCAGATTGGAGAAATAGTGAGTTTAATCAACGGCATCTCTGAACAGACCAATCTTTTAGCCTTAAATGCAGCTATCGAGGCGGCTAGAGCAGGAGAAGCAGGCCGAGGTTTCTCAGTAGTAGCAGAAGAAATTAGAGAACTTGCAGAACAGTCCTCTAAAGCTACCGATGATATAGCTAAATTAATTAAATCAATTCAGCAGGATGTAGAAAAAGCAGTAGAAAATATGGATGAAAATGAAGAAGCAGTAGAAGAAAGTGTAGAAGCAATCAACTCAACAGCATCTTCCTTCAGCCAGATAACGGATCAAGCTGAAGATCTAGAGGGTCTGATTATAAATATTAGAAAAGAAGTTGGAAGAATGAATGAAAATAGCATTCATGTCGAAGAATCAATCGATGAAATCTCTGAAGTCAGCCAAACAGCAGCTGCTAATGCAGAAGAAGTTGCTGCTTCCAGTGAAGAACAGGCAGCTTCAACTCAAACAGTTGTGGACGCTTCAGAAGAGCTGGTTGATATGGTAGAAAGGTTAAATAAAATTGTTTCCAGATTTGCACTTGATGATGAATAATAATTCTAAGCAAACAGATATATACTCGGTGCTATTTATCAGTGGTGCCGAGTTTTAATATTTGTTGTTTATTAAAAAAATTATGGTTAATAAAGGTTAAATGGATTCAATCTAGAATATATGTTAATAATAGTAACAGTTAGTGTTATATAGTATTCAAATAAAATATAAAAAATTAAAATAATAGAAAAACTTTTACTCAAAAGTCTGTATCAAGGAATTTTCTCTGATTTACAGACCTGCCCCAGGTATAATTAGTCAGTATTTTTAACTGTTTTTTCTGTTTGAATATTATCGATCTTTAATACTTCTAGATGTCATATTAAAATAATATAGTATTTTATAATGGAAGAGGTGTAAAGATATAGTGAAAAATATAGCTGAAAAATTTTGTGCTGATTTTGAAGAACATAAATTTATTTTTGATAACCTGAATGATGTTGTCTGGGCTATGTCATGGCCAGATTTGAAAGTTCAGTTCATTAGTAAAGCTATTGAAGATAGTGTAGGTTATTCAGTAGAAGATTTTAAAAAAGATCCTCTATTATTACAGAAGATAACTCACCCTGAGGATAAAAAAATTACCGAGAAAGCTCTTGAAAATTTAAAAGAAAATGGATTTACAGAAAGAGAATTTCGTATTATTACTAAGAATGGAAATATCAAATGGATTCATGATAAGGGAAAAATGGTTTATGATAAATATAATAATCCGATACGGGTAGAAGGATTAATGAGAGATATAACTGAAAGAAAAAAAGCTGAAGAAAAAATAGAATATAATGAAAATAGATATCAAACTATATTTAATTCAGCTCCGATTGGATTTATGCTCGAAGATGAAAAAGGAAAAATTATTGATTTAAATGAAATTATGTGCGAGATTTTTGGTTATACTAAAAAGGAACTTGTGGGAAGCAGTGTTTTAGATAAACTTGTACTTCCAGAATACCATGAGTTAGCAAGAGAAAATATTAAAAGGTTAATTCAGGGTGAAGATCTAGAATTTGATATTAAAACTCCAACTAAAACTGGTAAAATTAAATATTATCATTTGAAGGAAACTAATATTATTTTGCCTGATGGAAGTAAAGGTATAATTTCTATGAATCTGGATATTACTGAAAGAAAAAGATTAGAAAATAATCTTAAAGAAAAAAATATTCTATTAAAAAGTATTTTAGAAAGTATTCAGGATGGAATTGCTGTTTTGAATCCTGATTTAACTATCCGCTATGCCAATCCCACTATGGATAAATGGTTTGAAAACAAAACACTTAAAGGAGATAAATGTTTTCACGCATTTCTTGATAAGGAGGATGGTTGTGATTACTGTCCGGTTCAAAAATGTTTAAAAACGGGTGAAATGGAAAGCAGAATTAAAAAACTGCCAGATCACTTTGAAATAGATTTTATTGAAATATTTAGTTATCCAATTTATGATGATCAACAGGAAGAAATTACAGGGATTGTTGAATTTGTTAGAGATATATCCGAACGAATTGAAAAAGAAAAAGAAATTAAATATTTAGCATATAGAGATTCTTTAACTGATTTATACAACAGAAAATTTTTTGAAGCAGAAATGGATAGATTAGATACTGAAAGGCAGCTGCCCATTAGCATTATTATGGGAGACTTAAATGGTCTGAAAATTATAAATGATAGTTATGGCCAAAAAATGGGAGATCAATTATTAATTAAAACAGCTGAAATGTTAAAAGAAGTAGTCAGAGATGAAGATGTTCTAGCTCGTTATGGTGGGGATGAATTTACTATTTTACTTCCCCAGACTACTAAAAAAACTGCTGAAAAAATTGTTAAAAGGATCAAAAATAAAAGCAGAGAACAAAATATTGGTGAGATTTCTCTGTCAATTTCGCTTGGAACAGCAACTAAGGTAGAAAAAGATAAAAAAATAACAGAAATTATAAAAATAGCAGAAGATAATCTGTATCAAAATAAACTATCTGAAAGTAGGAGCAGTAAAAGTAATATTGTCCAGGGCTTATTAAACACCTTAAATGCAAAAAGCAGTGAGACCAAAGAACATGCTGTAAGAATGACTAAATTAGCCTTTGATTTTGGAGAAAAATTAGAACTTTCCACTTCTGAATTAAATAGGTTATCTTTATTAGCTACCCTGCATGATATTGGAAAAACTACAATTCCAGAAGAATTATTAAAAAAACCAGCCAAACTGGATGATAAAGAGTGGGAACTGATAAAAAAACACCCAGAAA
This sequence comes from Halanaerobium sp., assembly GCA_046541575.1. Lineage (GTDB taxonomy): Bacteria > Bacillota > Halanaerobiia > Halanaerobiales > Halanaerobiaceae > Halanaerobium. Next base: position 4,508 of record JBKHDA010000010.1, read on the forward strand.
GAGGGGCTAAAATAGCTTCAGCCTCCGAAGAATTTGCTTTAGTAGCAGATTCAATATTGTCTCATCATGAAAAATGGGATGGCAGCGGTTATCCTAAAGGCCTAAAGGGTCAAGATATCCCATATCTGGCTAGGATAATTACTATTATAGACTCGTATGATGTAATGACCAATGATAGACCCTACAGTAAAGCAATGCCTAAAGAAAAAGCTCTGGCAGAAATTAAAGAATGTGCGGGTAGTCAATTTGATCCAGAACTAGCTGAAGTGTTTATTGAAATGCTTGGTAAAGAATAATAGTTAATAAATAACAGTTTAAGCAGGACATCACATTACAACAGACTGTCAACTTAAGGGAATTACAAGGGAGACATGTTATAATTGGAAAGATAGAGATAAAGAATTAAGAAAAAAATAGAAGAGGAAAAAATTAAAAAGATGGTTTAGAAGAACGGGATGAATTATATCTTAAATTTTGGGATGAATTGCAAAAAGCTGATGCAGAAGGAGAGATAAATCTTGTTGAAGCTTTTAAAAAAGCAGGAGATGCTAAATGGTTATTAAAAAACAGATATTCTGAACATTGGAGTGACAAGAAAGAGCTTGATTTTAATGCAAATATTAAAGGAACAATTATTATTAAAGAACGGTTAAGCAAAGAAGAATAGAGGTTTTAATTATGATCACATTACAAATATAGTGAAAGAGTGGAGAAATAATCCAGCTAATCAACCAGAGTTAGAAAACTGGTATCAGAATATATATCAGAGAATTATTGATGAAGAATATGAATTATAAAAAAACAATCCTGATGATATGACTACTCTGAAATCGGGGTTTGGACGAGTTGACGGGCAGAAGGGCGATTCTGCTATAGTATTAGATCTACTATAGTCTTAAAATATATAGATAATATAGTGATAGCCAGTTTTTTAACTACAATTAAAGCAATTAAATAATTTCTTAAAACCAAAACCCTAGTTATATAATCAATAAGTTATGAATTTAAAGTTTGTATTTGGAGATAATTAAAGAACCCGAATATCCTCAAAGTTAAAATATAAATCACACAAACCTTTCTTTTTTGTTTCCCCTGTCTAACCAGCAGGGGGGTTTATAATCTAAAGAGGGTTATTATTATTTTAAAGAGGGAAAACGTGTTTTTTGCAAGTTAAAATTCCCGGTTTTTGCAAAGTTTTTTAGAAGCCACCCAATAGGGAAAAATCAAAGTGAATTTTGGACTCCTTTCATCAGTGAATTTTTGATTCTATGACTGTCACCGGGAAAGACAAGTAGGCGACTGTGATGCACTAATCTATTAATTAAAGCAGCTGTCATCTGCTCATTATAAAAAATATTAGCCTATTTATAAAATTCAAGATTAGTAGTGATTATCAGGCTCTTTTTCTCATAACAGTCTGAGATTATCTGAAATAAGAGCTGGGATCCCTCTCTATCGAGAGGGATATAGCCCCATTCATCACAGATTATTAAGTCTGCTTTTTCTATCTTTTTAAATATTTTATCCAGTTTGCCTTCTTCTTTAGCGTTGCTCAGTTGATTAACCAGGGTTGCTGTTCTAAAGAATAGTACTAATTTTTTCTGGCGGCAGGCTTCCAGGCCAATCGCCGTAGCAAGATGACTCTTTTCATTATCTTGTTCTTTAAATTTTATTTTGCTACTTGCAGTTTGAAGATAAAAAAATTATTTGAATTGAATTATCAAAAAGGTTTTTCTTTTATTGTATAAAATATATTATATTAGGTAGGGAACTAATATTTTTACATTAAAAAAACAAGTAATCTGTATGCCAAGAATCAGCCTTAATCTCACATATATCCTTGATATGACGGGGCTCAGCTGGATAGATTAGCTCGGCTAAATTCCTAATCTGTAGGCCGGCGGTTCAAATCCGCCTAACCCCACCATTTTTAACTATCCGCTAGAAATTCTTTTCTGGCAAGCTCTTTACCAATCTCACAGATAAATACTTTTTCTATTAGCTCTTCAATTTCCTCATTATTTTTGTCTGCTAAATTATAATTTTCAGGTAGATTAACCAGCCAGTCAGCATCATAAAGCAGTTTGAAATTATTGCTGCTTACTTTTCCTGGAGTATGATGATGAGCAATTATTTCAGCTATTTCGTCCATCATCTCAAAGTCAATATTTAAAGACTCCATTATTTCTCTTGCCACAGGAGGACCTTCAAGTTCCTGATAATGACCGGCAGTGCTGTTATATTTAAGCTCTGCATTTTTGATTCCTATATCATGGAGTACTGCAGAATAGATAATTACCTGCTCATTTAAATTTTTTTCAGGATATTCTTTTTTAAAAATTGTTATTAATTTTTCGGCATATTCTGTTACCTTCAGTGCATGATCAATTCTTTTTTTATCTTCAGCAAAATAATTTTCCAGTTCCTCAATCAGCTTATTTTTAAGCATCTTTACCTCCCATTTTCAGCAATGATTTTATCCATTAATTTATTCCATTCCTGATCAATTTTCTGTTTTTCAGGGTGGGCATCAAACCATTCAATTGATTTTTTAACCCCCTGAGCAAAAGGTACTTCTGCTTTGAATTCAGGAACAAAGCGTTTTATTTTAGAATTATCAAAAACCACACTCACTGCTTTATCTCCTAGTAAAGAGCCCCTAAAACTTTCATCATATTCAGCAATTTTTTCAGAAGCAACATGAACAAACTCTATTTCCTTGATACCGGCTGCTCTGGCAATTGACTTAAATATCTGATTCCAATTTAGAGTTTCATCAGAAGTGATATGGAATGCGTGTCCCAGAGCCTGTCTGTTTGAAAGCAGCCCGACAAAAGCTCTGGCAAAATCACTGTTATGAGTCATTGTCCAGAGAGAGCTGCCATCTCCATGTACCAGAATTTTTTTGCCACTGCGCATTCTATCAACTAAAGACCATGGTGCTTGATGACTGTTTAAAGCTGCAGGTATTGAGGTTTTGCCATAAGTATGTGACGGTCTGACAATAGTGATTGGGAAATCATTTTTTCTGTATTCAGCCATCAAAATATTTTCACATGCGATTTTGTTTTGAGAGTATTCCCAGTAGGGATTGGCCAGTGGAGTGGATTCGTCGATTAAATAACTTGTCTGAGGCTTTTGATAGGCTGAAGCTGAGCTGATAAAAATGTACTGCTCAGTTTTTCCTCTAAAAATTTCAATATCCTTTTTGATATGTTCCGGTGTAAAAGCAACCCAATCAACTACTACATCAAAATTATAATCTTTTAACTTTTCCTCCGTTTCTTTTTGATTACGAATATTTCCTTCAATTATTTTTGCCTCTGCCGGTGCAAGATGATTATTATTACCTCGATTAAATAAATAAAGATCTATCCCTTTTTTAACTGCCAGTTCGGAAACTGCCTGACTGATAGTACCTGTACCACCTATAAATAATACTTTCATTTTATTATTCACTCCTCATAAATAAATCTGTTGTAAATTTTAGTTTAAATACTCCATTATTTAATATATTCACTATTAAATTTTTTTCTCCTTTAAATCTCTGATAGTTAATTTTAGGATAATAGCTTTTTCAAACTCTGAATCATGTTGTAAAGAAATTAAATAAATGATAAGATAATTGATAAGGATTATAATTTTGGATTATCAGATCTAAAAATTTATTATATAAGAGAAAGGAAGATTTATTTGAAAGCGATTATTAGTGTAATTGGTGTTGATCAGATAGGAATTATTGCTGAAGTGAGCACACTTTTAGCAGAGGAAAAGGTTAATATATTAGATATTAGCCAGACAATACTCGATGATTACTTTACAATGACAATGTTAGTTAATCTTGATAGTTTAGAAATTCCTTTAGAAGAATTGAAAAAAGAATTAAAAGAAAGAGGAGAAAAAATGGGAGTTTCTATTAAATTACAGCATGAAGATATTTTTCGTTCTATGCACAGAATTTAGAAATTTTGGATAGAAAATTGAATTTTAGGTTTAGAGTTCGAGAGGAAGTGAATTAATGTTAAATACATATGAGATTATGGAAACAATTAGAATGCTGGAAGAAGAAAAATTAGATATTCGAACAGTTACCATGGGAATTTCTTTAAGTGACTGTGCAGACAGTGATGGAGAAAGAGCGAGAGAAAAAATTTATAATAAAATTACTAAATATGCAGGTGATTTAGTTAAAACAGCGGAAGAAATTGAAGTTAAATATGATATTCCAATTATTAATAAAAGAATTTCTGTAACCCCTATTTCACTTGTTGCAGCAGCCAGTAGTGATCAGGATTACATAGAATTTGCTAAAACTCTGGATAGAGCGGCAAAAGAGGTAGGAGTTGATTTTATCGGGGGTTTTTCAGCTCTTGTACATAAAGGAATGACAGAGGCCGATAAAAAGCTGATTAAATCAATTCCAGAAGCTCTGGCTGTAACTGAAAGAGTCTGTTCTTCAGTGAATATAGGTACTACCAGAGCTGGTTTAAATATGGATGCTGTTGCCCAAATAGGAGAGGTAGTCAAAAAATGTGCTGAATTAACTGCTGATAATGGAGGGGTTGCAGCCAGTAAACTGGTTGTCTTTGCTAATGCTCCAGAGGATAATCCATTTATGGCCGGAGCTTTTCACGGTGTTGGCGAAGGTGAATGTATGATAAATGTTGGTATTTCTGGCCCGGGGGCGGTAAAAGCAGCTCTGACTAGAGTTAAAGGAGAACCATTTGATATAGTTGCAGAAACAATTAAAAAGACTGCATTTAAAATAACCAGAATGGGACAGTTAGTTGCAAAAGAAGCATCCGAAAAACTTGGAGTAACTGCTGGTATTGTTGATTTATCACTTGCGCCAACTCCCGCAGTTGGAGATAGTGTAGCCAGAATTTTAGAAGAAATGGGTGTAGAAGTAGCAGGAGCACACGGAACTACAGCTGCCCTGGCACTTTTAAATGATGCAGTTAAAAAAGGTGGGGTAATGGCCTCATCTCATGTTGGAGGTTTAAGCGGAGCTTTTATACCTGTTAGTGAAGATGCAGGGATGATTGAAGCTGTGGAAAAAGGTGCATTAAATCTGGAAAAATTAGAAGCGATGACTGCAGTTTGTTCAGTTGGTCTGGACATGATAGCAGTTCCCGGTAAAACTACCGCAGCTACAATTTCTGCAATTATAGCTGATGAGGCAGCTATTGGGATGGTTAATCATAAAACAACAGCTGTTAGAGTGATACCAGTTCCCGGGAAAGATGTTGGGGAAGAAGTTGTTTATGGAGGGCTTTTTGGGCGAGCACCAATTATGAAGGTCAGTCAATTTTCCAGCAGTGACTTTATCGCTAGAGGTGGACGCATTCCAGCTCCACTGCAGAGTCTTAAGAATTAAAAATTGGGGGATAAATTTATGAGCGAAATAAGGATCAGCAAAAAGGAATTTGGAAAATTAAGCGATGGTAGAAAAGCAAATTTATATACTCTTGAAAATAATAATGGAATGAAAGTTGAAATCACAAACTATGGTGGAATAATAGTTAGACTTTATGTTCCAGACCGTGGAGGAAATTTAGATGATATAGTTCTAGGATATGATAATTTAGAACAGTATTTTGAAGATCCAAACTATTTTGGTGCTTTAATTGGACGCTATGGTAATAGAATAGCTGAAGGAAAATTTGAGCTTGAGGACAAGAACTATCAGCTGGATATAAATGAAAAACCAGCAGGCCATCCCTGCTGTCTGCATGGGGGAAAAAAAGGATTTAATTCACAGCTCTGGACAGCCTCAGAAGCTGTTATTGATGGTAATAAAGCCTTAAAGTTGAGCTATTTAAGTGAAGACGGAGAGGGCGGATTTCCAGGTAATTTAAAAACAGTTGTTTATTATATTTTAAGTGCAGATAATAAATTAAGAGTAGAATATAGAGCAGAAACCGATCAGCCAACAGTCATCAATTTAACTCAGCACAGTTATTTTAATTTAAAAGGTCAGGGAGAGGGAAAAATAAAAGACCACCTTTTACATATTAATGCTGATCATTTCACCCCTGTAGATGAGGGTATGATTCCAACTGGAGAAATAAAAGAAGTAAAAGATTCTCCTTTTGATTTTTCTGTAATCACAGAAATAGGAAGGCAAATAGATGCTGATATTGAACAGTTGAATTTTACCGGTGGTTATGATCATAACTGGGTTTTAAATAGAGAAGGAAAAGAATTAGAACTTGCTGCCAGAGTAATTGAAACTCAAAGTGGGAGACAGATGGAAGTCTGGACAACTGAACCCGGTGTGCAGTTTTATAGTGGTAATGGGATTAATGCAAATGGCCCTGGTAAAGAAGGTAGAGACTATTCAAAAAGAGGTGCATTATGTTTGGAAACTCAGCATTATCCTGATTCACCAAATCATGACAATTTTCCATCTACAGTTTTGAAACCCGGGGAGAAATACCGAACGGTAACTGAATTTCATTTTGATTTAACTTAAAATACTAATAGAGGAATGTGCTGTTATGGTGCATTTCTCTTTCTTTTAATATCATGTCGAATTATGTATAATTAGCAGGAAAAAGGCGGGGTTTTATTTGGTAAATAGAGTATATATTACAATATTAAATTCGGGGAGTGGTAGTGTTGGCAGATAAAAAGGGTTTTTTATCATTTTTGAAAAAAATTAAATTAAGAGATAGTTTAAGTACAAAAATTATAGCGATAATTTCTCTGGTTATAATTTTAGGTATGGGTGGACTGACTTATTTTATCAATGATACAGTAACTGAAGAGATAACTGATCTGGCAAGAGAAAGAAATAACGGTATAGCAGAAAAAATGGAAGCAGAAATAAGTTCATTTCTGCAGGAAAGTAAATCTGTGATAGATCTTTTGGCTGATCAAAAAGAAGTAAGAGATGCAGAAGAAGATGAATTATTAGAAACGCTGGAGACTGTAGCAGCTAATTATGATGAGTTTCAGAGTTTGTATTTGGGAACAGCAGAAGGAGAAATGATGATAGTTCCTGATCAGGAGCTTCCCTCTGATTTTGATCCTAGAGATAGACCCTGGTTTCAAAATGCAGAAAATACAGACCAGTCTGTCTGGACTGATACATATATTGATGCCGGAAGTGGCAATTTGATTATATCAGTAGCTAAAAGAGTTTTAGACGATAATGGAGATTTTGTCGGGGTTATTGCTGGAGATATTTCATTAGCAGGTATTAGTGAGATGGTAGGAACAACTAAAGTTGGAGAAACAGGATATACCTTTATGATAGATTCTAATTCTGAGGTTTTAGCTCATCCTGATGAGCAGATGGTGAAAGACCGTTTTGATGCAGGCCAGCTCTTTGATACAACAGATGCAATTGCTGGCGGAACTGGTTTCTTAGAGTATGAACATGAAGGTGAAACAAGGCTTGCCTCTTATATGCCTATTGATGAAATTGATGGTGCAGTTTTTGCTCAGATTCCAACTGCAGAAGCCTACAGTGCTAATAGAGAAGTTCTGCAGCAGATAATTACTCTTTCAATAATTGTACTGCTGGTATTAATTATAGTAATAATCTTTTATGTCACTAAAAATGTTGTGCGTCCAATAGTTCATTATGGTGAACAGATGCAGAAGGTTTCAAATGGAAATCTGGATGTAGAACTTAAAATTAAAAGGAAAGATGAACTTGGTCATTTAGGCAGTATTTTTAATCAGATGGTAAAAGACTTAAAAAATCTGGTGCAAAATATTAAAGAAACATCTGATCAGGTAACTGAAACTTCTGAGCATCTAGAAGAAAGCTCCAGAGAAGTTGGCAGTACATCAGAGCAGGTTGCAGTTTCTATCCAGGAAGTTGCTACCGGTGCTGATGAACAGGCAAAAAATGTTGAAGATGTCTCAATGAATATTCAACAGCTTTCAGAAGGAATAGATGAGCTTGATCAGACCAATGAGGAAGTTGAAGAATTAACTGAAAATATGAATCAGGTAACTGAAGAAGGAACAGAGAAAATGGAAGAGCTGAGCTCTCAGATGAAGGAAATAGTCAGAGCAATGAGAGAAGTGGCGGATGATATTTCTGATTTAGAATCTATTTCTCAGGAAATTGGTAGTATCATTGATATAATAAACAATATTTCTGATCAGACAAATCTCTTAGCTTTAAATGCAGCTATCGAGGCAGCAAGAGCAGGAGAAGCTGGAAGAGGTTTTTCAGTCGTAGCAGATGAGATTAGAGAACTGGCCGAAGAATCATCATCTTCAGCTGACAAAATCAAAAAACTAATTGATGAGGTTACTAAAACTACTGAATCGGTTGGTAAGGAAATGAAAACAAGTGAAAAAGAAATTTTGAATGGAGAAGAGCTTGTTAATTCAGCTAATTTAACTTTTAAACAGATCAAAGAAACATTATTAGAAATAAATCAGGGCATGAAAAAATCTGCGGAAATTGTAGATAATACAAATCAGTTCAGTAATGAAATATCAGAAAAAGCACAGAATATTGCCGGTATTTCTGAAGAAACTTCAGCTTCGGCGGAAGAGGTTGCAGCTGCCAGTGAAGAACAGACTGCATCAGTAGAAGAAGTTGCTTCAATTGCTGATGAATTAGCAGATAGAGCCTCACAATTAGAGAGTTTAATAGAAAAATTTGAGGTCTAAATAATTTCTTGTTAAAACCCGCCAGCCTTGATTAAGCTGAGCGGGTTTTATTTTTTTAAAAGGAGATTGCCTTTTTTTAGAGAAAGAATTATTTAGAAAGAGAATTTAAATTTGGAGGAAATATAATGAATAAACAAGAAATCTTATCGTCAATACCGGCTGTTAATGATTTTTTGGCATCAGAGCGGGCGGAAAAGATAATTAAAGAATATTCAAGGAGTAGATTTTTAAAAACACTGAGAAATGAGCTCGATCAAATTCGTTCAGAAATTTTAGCTGAGGGTGTTTCAAATTTTAATCAAGAAGATTTAAATATTAATGAGATCCTAAAAGCAGTTTCTGAAAAATTAGCTGTTCAGGAAGGTGAAGGAATCAAAAAAGTAATTAATGCAGGTGGGATAATTGTTCACACCAATTTGGGGCGATCTCTGCTTTCAGAAAATGCCTTAAAAAAAGCTTATGAGATTGCAGGAGAGTATTCCAGTTTAGAGTTTGATTTAGAAAGTGGAAAAAGAGGATATAGATATAACCGCATAAAAAAACTGCTCCATGATCTAACAGGAGCAGAATCAGCTGTTGTTGTAAATAATAATGCCGCCGCAGTAATGATTGTTTTAAAAGCCCTGGCTGAGTCTAAAGAAGTGATTATTGCCAGGGGAGAAATGGTAGAAATCGGCGGTTCTTTTAGAGTTCCGGAGGTTATGGAGAGCAGTGGAGCTGTTTTAAGAGAGGTCGGTTCAACTAATAAAGTTTATTTAAAAGATTATCTAAACGCTGTTAATGAAGAAACAGGGGCCCTGCTTAAGGTCCATACCAGCAACTACCGCATACAGGGCTTTACCCATTTTGTTAAAGCAGAAGAGATGGTTGAGGCTGCTCATCAGCATGGGATTCCTGTGATTGAGGATTTAGGAAGTGGTATTCTATTTGATCTTTCAGAATATGGGCTGGCCTATGAACCAACTGTTAAAGAAGGAATTGAAGCTGGAATAGATATTTTGACTTTTAGTGGAGATAAACTGCTGGGAGGTCCTCAGGCTGGAATCATTGTTGGAAAAGAAAAGTATATTTCTCAAATAGAATCTCATCCTTTAATGCGGGCTTTAAGAGTTGATAAAATTACCCTGGCCAGTCTAGAAGAGACATTAAAATTATATTATAATTTTGAAGATGCAGTTGAAAAAATCCCAACTCTAAATCTAATTACAGAAAAAGCAGAAAAGGTAAAAATCAGGGCAGAAAAATTGATGAACAGTATTAAAACTCCTTCTGCTGTTAAAATAGAAATAATAAAATCACAGGCAAAGGTTGGTGGAGGTGCTTATCCTTTAAGCAGCTTTGACAGTTATGCTCTGGCTGTTGATACTGCTGAAAAGAGTACAGAAGAATTTGTTTATAAACTGAGGCAGTTAAAAACTCCTGTTATTGCCAGAATTCAGGATGGTAAAGCCGTCTTTGATTTAAAAACAGTTGCTGACCGTCATCTGGAAAAACTTGCTGCTTCAATAACTAAAGTACTAGCAGAGGTGTTTTAAATGGCTAAAAATATTATAATAGGTACTGCAGGACACATTGATCATGGTAAGAGTTCACTGATTAAAGCTTTAACCGGTGATGAAACTGATAGATTAGAGGAAGAAAAAGAAAGAGGAATCTCGATTGAGCCCGGTTTTTCACACCTGCAGAATGAAAAAACTGAAGCTGAAAATTTAAAACTGGGAATTGTTGATGTACCCGGACATGAAAAGTTTGTTAACAAAATGCTTGCAGCTGCCGGTGGAGTCGATCTAGCCCTGATAGTAGTGTCTGCTGATGAAGGAGTAATGCCTCAAACAAAAGAGCATCTGGCAATACTGGATTTATTAGCTGTTGAAAAAGCAATTATTGCAGTTACTAAAATTGATCTTGTGGATTCCGAATGGACTGATTTAATAGAGGAAGATTTAAGAGATCATTTAAAAAATACATTTGCAGAAAAAGCAGAAATTATAAGAGTTTCATCTGAAACTGGAGCAGGAATAGATGAATTAAAAGATCTGATAGTAGATACTGCTTTGAAAATGAAAAAAAAGAAAAAATCTGAAGTTCCGTATTATCCGATTGATAGAGTTTTTAGTCTTAAGGGTTTTGGTACGGTTGTAACCGGAACATTATTTAGTGGAGAACTTAAACAGGGAGAAGAGTTATCTCTTTATCCAGATGAAAAAAGTATAAAGATTAGAAGTTTAGAGAGTCATGGAGAGGAACTTGAAAAAGTTGGAGCTGGCAGTAGAGTTGGAGTTAATCTTAGTGGTATAGAAAAATCAGAAATCAGCAGAGGAGATATTATTGCCGCCGAAGATTCTCTTTTAAAAAGCAAATTTTTTGAAGCTGAACTTAAAATTTTGAAGACCTTAAATTTTACTGTCAAAAATGGTGACCCGATTCACTTTCATACTGCTGCTTTAGATACCACAGGCAGAATATATTTATATGACAAAAAAGAGGCTTTTCCTGGCGAAAAAGTTTATGCTAAGTTAGTTTTAGAAGAGGAAGCAGCACTCTTTTTTAAACAAAAATATATAATCAGACGCTTTTCGCCACTGCAGACAATAGGTGGTGGCGAAATTTTGGAATTAGATCCTCCACCAAGGCGGAAGATTGATGACAGTAAAATTGTCAGTGATTTAGACAGCCTAAAAAATGCTTCAACTGAAAAAGCAGTTGAGATATTTATTGAGAAAAAAGAAAATTCACCGGCAGAAATTAAGTTTTTAAAAAAGAAAAGTGCTTTAAAAACTGAGAATTTAAGAAAAATATTAAAGAAGTTAACTGCTGAAAAAAAAGTAGTAGAACTGACAGCCGATAAAAGTTATATACATCAACAGAGATTCAAAAAGATAGAGGCTAATATTTTAAAAATCATAAATAATTATCATCAAGAATTTAATTTGCGGCAGGGTATTAAAAAAGAAGAACTGCGTTCAAGAATAAATTTTAAATTATCTAAAAAAGAACTGGACTCTTTACTTGAAATTTTATATAATAAACAGGTTCTAAAAGAAAATAATAACTTGATTGCAAAAAGTGATTTCAAAATAGAATTGAGTCAGGAAATGGAAAAAGTTAAAAATGAAATTCTTAAAAAATATAAAAACCAGTTATTTTCTCCCCCGACTAAAAAAGAAATAACTGAAGATTATCAGAAGGGAGAAGAAATATTTGAATATCTGGGAAATAAAGGACTGTTAATTCGAATTTCAGCTGATTTATATTTTCATCAAAGCGTTTTTGCAGAATGCCAAAAACTATTAACTGCTTATTTTGCTAAAAACGAAAGTCTTAAACTGGCAGAATTCAGAGATTTAATTGACAGCAGCAGACGTTATGCACTTCCTCTTCTGGAAAAAATTGAGGAACTTAAAATCATTAAAAGAGAAGGAGATCTTCGTTATCCAGCTGAGAATTTAACAGAATAGCTGCTTATTCAAGTTATAAAATTAAATTATAAAGGGCTTTTTTGAATAATAAAAAAAAGTCCTTCTAATTTACTTGATGAAATATGATAATAATGTTAGAATAAATATTAGCAAATATAAGGGAGTGGCTGTGTCCATGGTGGACATCTTGGACTTCAAATCCAATGGCAGGCAGGCGGACCTGTCTGTGGTGGGTTCGATTCCCACACATTCCCGCCATTTTTACTACAGTCTAGTATTCAGGCTGTGGTTTATTTTTATTTAGTTTAGATTTTTTCTAGAAATTTCAATTAAATTACAATATATATCTAAGTAAGGAGAATATAGATGTATGGACTGGTGCTTGAAGGTGGAGGAGCAAAAGGGGCTTATCATATCGGGGCTCTTAAAGCGCTTGCTGAGCTGAATATTGAAATAGATGCAGTCGCAGGAACCTCTATTGGAGCCATGAATGGAGCTATGTTTGTACAGAATAAATTAGATACTGCATATGATTACTGGTATAATATATCCACTTCCAAAGTTTTGGATATAGAAGATAAATATCTTTCTGAAATTCTAAATTTGAGTATTAATCAAAATAATTTATCATATTTTATTAAAAAAGCCAGAGAGGTTTTTCTGCAAGGTGGTCTTGATAATTCTTTTTTAAAAGAGATTCTTGAGAATAATATTGATGAAGAAAATTTTAGAAAAACTGATATTGACTTTGCAATTGTTACTTTATCACTGAGTGATTTAAAACCATTAGAATTATTTATAGAGGATATTCCCCAGGGTAAACTGGTAGATTATATAATGGCCAGTTCTTATCTGCCTGCATTTAAAATGCAGAGAATAGATGGCAAAATTTTAATAGATGGAGGATTTTACGAAAATTTACCGATAAATACTCTTTTGGATAAAGGGTATAAAAAAATTATTGCAATTAGAACATATGGTCTTGGAGATATAGAAAAACAGCTTGATGATGATAAAGAGATAATATTTATTAATCCCAGTCAGGAACTGGGGAGAATGCTTAATTTTGATCAGGAAAATGCCCGCAAAAATATTAAAATGGGTTATTATGATACAATGAGATATTTTAAAAATTTATCAGGCAGTAAATATTATCTTAATATAAATGAGGAGGAAAGTTTTTTTATAAATTATTTGTTAAAATTAGATAAAAAGATCATAAAAAGACTTTTAAAACAGCTATCACTGGAGGAAGAACCATACCTTCGCTCTTTTTTTGAAAATTTAATTCCTAAATTAGTAAATTTATTAGAAATTGATTATCAGTCCACTTACACTGAAATTGTGGTCGGATTATTAGAAAAATTGGCAGCTTATTTGAAAATAGATAGATATAAAATATACAGTTTTGACGAATTATTAAAAATAGTTAGGGAAAACTATAGAAAAAAGGATAAAAGTTTAGCCAGAAAGCTACCGGCTTTTATTAAAACGAGCAGTCTGCTGCCAAAACAGCTAAAAGAAGATCTGCTCCTGGATATTGCAGAAAAGTTATTTATTCAATCAGGGGGAAATGATTTATATGAGTAAAAAAAATGAGGATAAAAAGTTAAATGCTGAAAAAGAAATGATAAGGGACTTAAGAAAAAGAATTTATGGTGAAAGTGATGCTGGCCCAGAATATCCATTTTCTGATAAAAATTGTGTTTTTTGTGGTTCTAAATCCGATCTTCAGATCTATAAGGACTCTTATGTCTGTCAGGAATGTTTAGAAGATATCTTCAAATAAAACTTATAAAACTTTAAAAAATTAAGGCTAATTATTTAAATATTACTTCAAAAAAATATAAAGGAGTTAACTGAATGAGTGCACTTTTAATCGGAATAGCTGGCGGAACTGCATCAGGTAAAACTACACTTGCAAGAATTTTAAAGAATTCTTTTCAGGATAAAGTTACGATTTTAAAACACGATTATTATTATTATGACCGCAGTCACTTTAATATGGAAGATCAGAACATCAATTTTGACCACCCCGATTCTTTTGAAACAGAATTATTGATCAAGCATCTGCAGAAATTAAAATCAGGTCAATCTATAAAAAGGCCTGTGTATTCATACAAAACGAATGAGAGACTGTCCGAAAAGAAAGAAGTTACATCTGCACCAATTATTATAGTTGAAGGTATATTAATTTTTCATTATGAAAAGTTAAAAGATTTATTTGATTTAAAAATTTATGTTGATACAGATGCAGATATTAGACTGTTAAGGAGAATTAGCAGAGATATTAAAGAAAGGGATAGAACTTTTGACTCAGTAAAAAAGCAGTACTTAAGTACAGTTAAACCAATGCATCAAAAATTTGTAGAGCCCAGTAAATATCAGGCTGATATAATTATTCCTCACGGTGGGTTAAATGAGATTGCAAATGATTTGATTATAAAAAAAATAAAAGACCATCTAAGAGAAGGTTAAATTAATAGCAGCCAGCGCTGCTATATTTTTTTGTATTTATTGGTAAAAAAATACAGGAAAACTAAAATTTGTGTAGAATATTAGTTTAGGAGGTGTATTTATGTTAAAAAATAACAGTAAAAGTATTTTTATTTTAATTGTTTTCTTGAGTCTTGCTTTTTTGTTTTATTATAATCAGGATGTAAAACAGAATGAAGTACTTAATTCTAATTCTGACTTAAATTTGCTGGCAAATAATAATAGTTCAAATACTGAAAAAAAAGAAACGGAAATAATTGTCCATTTAAGTGGTGCAGTAAAAAATGCGGGTGTTTATAAATTAAGAGAAAATGATCGCCTCGTTGATTTAATTAAAGCAGCAGGAGGATTAAATAAAAATGCTGACTTAGCTCAGATTAATCTTGCAGAAAGTTTATTTGATGGACAAAAACTAGTAATTCCTGAAATAATAGATATTGATCAATCTTCTGTAAATCTGGATAAATCAAATATTGAAGCAGAAAGCCAGCTTTTAAATAATACTTATGTAGCTGATTCTGACAGTAATATAGTAAACATCAACCAGGCTCCACAGAGTGAATTAGAGAAATTGAGTGGAATTGGTCCTGCAAAAGCTGCAGCTGTAATTAAATATAGAGAGGAGAATGGTATTTTTAAGAAAAAAGAAGATCTGTTAGAGGTCAGCGGTATTGGTGAAAAAACATTGGAGAATATAAGAGATGAGATTGCTTTAAGATGAAAATTAAAAGAAGACCTGCATTTTTTATTGCGGCAGCATTGATAACAGGAATTTTAAGCAGTTATTTTTTATTTTCTTTAAAAATGTATTTTTTATTTAAAATATTAATGTTTATGGAAATAACTTATTTAAGTTATTTTATTATAAATAAACTAAAATATACTAAAAGGTCAATTTATATATTTTTAACAATCATTTTCCTTATTTTAGGCTCTTTTTTATATGCTTATCAAGACTATAAATTTCAGAGCAATTATTCAATCAGTAGATTTACCGGTCAGGATGTTCATTTACTGGCAAAAATCTCATTTGATATGGGGGATTTAGAAAGTGATCGAGTTCATTTAAAACCATATTATCTTAATGGCCAGCAGGTCAAATACGGGAAAATAATTCTCAACTCAGAAAAATTAAAAGATTTCAATGATGGAGATTTAATATCTTTAGAATTAGAATTATCTCAAGCTGATCCTGCCCTTAATCCAGGTTCTTTTTCCTATGCAGACTATTTAAAAAAACAGGGGATTTATGCACAGGGGTTTAATGTTCAAAACATTAAACTGCTTCAAAAAAATAGATCCTTTAAAAATATAATTATTAGATTTAAAAAAATACTGCTTAATAATGTTAATTATTTATTTACTGATAAAAATGCTGCCTTTATTAAAGCAATATTATTAGGAGAAAAAGAATATTTAAGTTATGAGCAGGAATCTCTGCTGAGAAATGCAGGAGCCAGTCATCTTCTGGCTATATCCGGTCTGCATATAGGTATTATAATTTTAACATTTTCATTTATTTTATTTAAACTTTTTTCAAAAAAGAAAAATGCCCTCTGCTTACTAAGTTTTTTAACTCTAATTTATATAATAATTGTTGGAGCTGCTGTTTCAATTATTAGAGCCGCCCTACTGGTTCTAATATTTTTATGGGCAGATCAATTTAAGCGAGAAGGTGATTTTTTAAATATTATCTCAATAACTTTAATAATTAATTTATTAATAGATCCACTGGCCTTATTTACAGTTTCACTTCAGCTTTCCTATATTCTGGTGCTGGCTTTATTTTATTTAACTCCACTTTTAAGTGAATTTCTGCATCCAATTTTAGCTGTCTCCCTGTCAGCACAGCTGGCTTCAATTGCAATTACTGCTTATTATTTTAATGAATATGCTTATATTGCTTTAATTACAAATCTCTGGGCAATTCCATATATCACTTTTTTACTTCCCCTTATTTTTATTATCATTTTATTATCTCTAATCAGTGCTGAACTTATTTCGGCAGCAGCTTTTCTAATAGAATATTTTTTGGAGATTTTATTTAAAGGACTTGAGTTAATGACTCACATTCAGGGTAGAGCTTTAGTAATTGCAGAACCGGAGCTGATAATAATTATTTTATATTATTTATTATTATTTACTCTCCCAATTTTTTATAAAAAAAGATATATTTATCTCAGAGCTAGAAAATTTATATTCTGGCAGAAGCTTTCCCTTTTTTTATTAATTATTATTATTAGCCTGTTTTTTATTCAACCAAAACCCAATAATCTGGAGATTAGTTTTGCAGCTGTTGGACAGGGTGATGGTATATTAATTCAGTTTCCAGGAGGAAAAAACATGTTAGTAGATACTGGTCCTCCGGGTATTGACGGCAGAAATGTTGAATACAGTATTATTTCTTATTTAAATTATTTAGGGCTCAGTAAAATTGACTATTTAATGATCAGTCATTTTGATGCAGATCATGCAGGAGGTATTTCCCATCTTCTCAGGCGTAAAAAAATTAATAATCTCTTAATCCCTCCCTTTAAAGAAAAAACTATTTTTCACAATTTGCTTGCAGAAGAGCTTATTAATAAAAATATTAAATTGAATTATTTGACTGCTGATATGTCTTTTGAAATTTCTGAATGCAGAATTGATATCCTTAATCCTGAGCCTGATCTGATAAAAGAAGATAGGAATGAAAACTCTATAGTTTTTCTGCTGACTTATCAAAAAAATAAATTTCTATTTACCGGTGATATTTCTAAAAAAGGAGAAGCAAGAATTATTGAGAATTATGAGCTGCCTAAAATTGATATTTTAAAAGCCGGTCATCATGGAAGCAGAACATCAAGTGGAGAAATTTTGCTAGATGCTTTAAAACCAGAGCTTGCAGTTGTTTCTGTTGGTAAAAATAATTTTGGTCATCCCTCAGCTGAGGTTATAGAAAGATTTGAAGAAAAATCTATTAAATATCTCCGCACTGATAAAAAAGGAATGATTAAAGTGATTTCTGATGGAGAAAATATTTTCTTAAAAACTTTTAGATAAAGTATTTGGGATCTTAAAATTTTTATCACTGGAGAGCAGAGCAAAAATATGTTAAACTAATTAAGAACTATAAGTGAACTGAGGTGCAGAAAATGGATGTAGAAGAATATATCAAAAAAGAAAAAAAGCCGAAAAAAGTATATTATATTTATGCTGAAAATTCATATTTAAGAAATAAATTTAAGCAGGAATTCATTAGAAAATTTGTGCCGGAGGAGATACGAGATTTTAACCTTTCTTATGTTAATCCCGGTGATCAATACTTAAAAAGACTGTCAAATGCAGTTCAAACTCCACCTATGGGAGCAGAAAAAAGATTTGTGATTTCTCATTTTGAGGAAGAGTCTCTTAATCAGAAGCAGCAGGAAAAACTTTTAGAAATATTTGAGAAAATTGATCAAAGCTCTACTCTGATTTTTTTAACAGCTAATAAAGTAGATAAAAGAAAAAAGTTTTATCTGACTTTAAAAAAGACTGCAGAATATCAAGAATTTAAGACACCTCGTTATCGTGATTTAGATAATTGGATCACTGATCGGTTTAATGATCATAACAAAAAGATTGATAGGCAGAGTATAAAAATGCTGGAAAATATGTTCAGCAATAAACTTGAGATTTTAAATAGTGAAATAGAAAAAATTATAACTCGCTATCCTGATAAACAGCGCTTATCTTACTCTGATCTTAAAAAAATTATCAGTAGAGAAAAATTTATTGAGGATGAGGAAATTTTTAAGTTTTTAGATTTAATTGGTGATAAAAAAACTGACAGGGCCCTTTTAACTTTAAAAGAAATGCTCAATAAAGGTGTTTACCCCTTATATTTATTGACCATGCTTAAAAATCAGATTGAACTTTTAATGCAGGTTAAATTTTACAGTCAGTACACTCATAATAATAAAAAGATTGCTAAAAAGTTAGATAAACATCCCTATCCAGTCAAGAAAGCACTGCAGAGAAGTGGGAATTTTACTCAAAAAGAACTGGAAAATATTTTAGAGGAGATACTAAGGGCAAATTATCATTTTTTAACAGGTTATTACCCCGATCAGAATACTGCTCTGGAAATGATTATTATCAAATTAGCTGCATATTAAAAAAATCAGCAGCTTAATTAAGCTGCTAAACTTTTTAATAAACAAAAAACTCATCCATCTGGATGAGTTTAATAATTTAAAAGATAGCTATCTTTTAGATATATTTTAATTAATAATTACATGTTATTATACATCTTTGTGAGGCGGGATTTTTTTCGGGCTGCATTGTTCTTATGAAGAATATTTCTTGTTACAGCCTTATCGATGACCTTTTTAGTCTCTTTTAACTGTTCTGCAGCAGCTTCTTTGTCCCCTGCTTCAACTGCCTTTTCCATATTTTTAATGGCATTTTTTAATCTTTCTTTCCATTCTTTGTTTTGAGCAGTTTTCTTTTCTGTTACCTTAACTCTTTTCTTAGCAGATTTAATAATAGGCATCTAACTTCACCCCCTCTTAAAAGTAAGTATTTATAGTGTCAGACTTGATTTGCAACATTTCAATTTTAACATGTTGTTATCGAAAATGCAAGAACTAAATTCAAAAATCACCTCCGCCAAAAAGAGTTTAAAAATTAAGGTGCTAAAATAATGATAAAAAAGAGAATTGATTAATAGGCTTAAGTATAATATAATTAAAGTGCTGTGAATAGTATTTTAGTCCAGCAAAATGATTTAGTAAAAAGGAGGAAGCTTTTTTGCAGACTGATAAAATTAGAAACTTTTGCATAATTGCTCATATTGATCACGGGAAATCAACTCTTGCTGATCGTATGTTAGAATATACAGGAACAATTACAGACCGCAAAATGCAGGAACAGGTTTTAGATAAGATGGATTTAGAAAGAGAAAGAGGAATTACAATTAAAGCTCAGGCGGTAACCATTGATCATCAGGGATATGAGCTGAATTTAATTGATACCCCCGGCCATGTTGATTTTGCCTATGAGGTATCCAGAAGTCTGGCTGCCTGTGAGGGTGCTCTTTTAGTTATTGATGCAGCTCAGGGAGTTGAGGCCCAGACAATGGCCAATATTTATCTGGCTTTAGAGCACGATTTAGAAATTATTCCGGTTATTAATAAGATAGACCTCCCTTCAGCAAATCCTCAGCGGGTTAAAGAACAGCTTTTAGATATTGGTATTGATCCGGATGAGGCAATCTTAGCAAGTGCTAAAGAGGGAACAAATATTGACCAGATTCTGGAGGCAATTATTGAGCGAGTTCCAGAGCCCTATAATGGAGAGAACCAGCCTTTAAGAGCTCTGATTTTTGATACACTTTATGACTCCTATCAGGGGGTAATTGCCTATGTTAGAGTTATGGAGGGATCAGTAAAAAAAGGTGATAAAATTCTACTGATGTCCAACCAAAAAAGTTATGAAGTAGATGAGGTTGGATTTTTTGGTCCGGCGATGCAGAAAAAAGATGAGCTGAGCTCAGGTGAAGTTGGTTATATTATCTCCGGAATTAAAGATGTCCGCAACTGCCGGGTTGGAGATACAATTACTTTAAAGAAGAATCCTGCTGAAAAAGCTCTTCCCGGTTATAAGAAAGTGCAGCCAATGGTTTTTAGTGGGCTGTATCCGACTGATAATGCTGATTATGAAGTTTTAAAAGAAGCTTTAGAAAAGCTGCAGTTAAATGATGCCTCATTTACTTTTGAACCTGAAACTTCAGAAGCTCTGGGTTTTGGCTTCCGCTGTGGATTTTTGGGTCTGCTGCATATGGAAGTTATTCAGGAAAGATTAGAAAGAGAATATGATCTTGACCTGGTAATTACAGCTCCCAGTGTGGAATATCAGATAATTAAAAAGAATGGTGAAGAATTAAAAATAGAAAATCCGGCTGCTTTTCCGGAACAGAGTGAAATTGATAAAATAAAAGAACCCTTTGTGACTGCAGAAGTTCATCTGCCGGAAGAATATGTAGGACAGGCAATGGAGCTCTGTCAGGATAATCGTGGTGAATTTAAAGATATGCAGTATGTAGATCAGGATCGGGTAACCTTAAAATATGAGATGCCCTTAAGTGAAATTATTACAGACTTTTTTAATCAGCTCAAATCAAAAACCAGAGGTTATGCAACATTAGATTATGAATTAAAAGGATACAAGGAATCAAAACTTGTTAAACTTGATATTTTAGTTAACAAAGAAGTTGTAGATGCTTTATCTACGATTGTACATGATGAACATTCATATCAGGAAGGTAATGCACTTGCAAGAAGATTAAAGGAAGTTATTCCACGCCATATGTTTAAAGTTCCAATTCAGGCTGCTGTTGGTGGCAAAATTATAGCTCGAGTTAATATTCCTGCTGTGCGCAAGGATGTGCTGCAGAAGTGTTATGGTGGAGATGTCAGCCGTAAGCGCAAATTATTAGAAAAGCAAAAAGAAGGAAAAAAGCGTATGAAACAGGTTGGAAGTGTGGAAATTCCTCAGGAAGCCTTTATGACAGTTTTAGAAAGGGATGAAAATGCCTAGTTTAA
The DNA here is from genome assembly GCA_046541575.1 of Halanaerobium sp. GTDB lineage: Bacteria > Bacillota > Halanaerobiia > Halanaerobiales > Halanaerobiaceae > Halanaerobium. The sequence goes on from JBKHDA010000010.1 coordinate 25,629, forward strand.
ATTTTGAATTAGCCAATGCCTTATATATTCATCTTCCCTTCTGCAGCAGCAAATGTCCTTACTGTGATTTTTATTCAGTTAAATATACTAAAAAAAGGGTGGACCTGTACGGGGCCGCCCTTTTTATGGAACTAGAAGAATTATCTCAAAAAGTTAATAATAATTTGCTGCAGACTATCTATCTGGGAGGAGGAACTCCTTCCCTGATCGACCCTCTGTTTATAGAAGAGTTGATTAAAAAGATTAAGAGCAGATTTAGAGTTATTCCGACTGCCGAAATCACGATGGAGGCCAACCCGGTTTCTATTAATCAAGAAAAAATTATCGCTTTAAAGAGAGCAGGAATTAATCGTTTAAGTCTTGGGATTCAGAGCTTTAATAATCAGCATTTAAAATTTTTAGGACGTAAAAGCAGCAGTAAACAAAACAAAAAGATTTTATCTCTGGTTGATCACTATTTTGACAATTACAGCGCTGATCTAATTTTTGCTCTGCCGGATCAGAGTTTAAAAGAGTTTGAAGCTGATTTAGATCAGATGCTTAAATTTTCTCCTCCTCATATTTCTTTATATAACCTTGAAATCCATGAGAACACCCCTTTTTATCAGCGCTATACCAGGGGAAAGCTTAAATTGCCGTCAGAAGAGCTTGATGCAGAGATGTATGAGCTTGCTCTAAAAAAATTAACTGCTGCTGATTATCAGCATTATGAGATTTCTAATTTTTCCCGCAGTGGTTACAGAGCCCGACATAATTATATTTACTGGCTTTATCAGTCCTATCTTGCTTTAGGTCCTGGTGCATCATCTTTTGACGGTAACTGCAGGTCCCAAAATACAGCTGATCTGAATCAGTATATTAAATATTATAATCCGGAAAATTTATCTTTAGCAGAATTTATAAATTATAAAATGAGTGAGCGGGCAAGCCGGGTTAGCAAAAATGAACAGACTCAGGCTGTAAAAGTCAGAGAGCTAAACTGTTTGAGTAAAAAAGAAAAAATGGCTGAATATTCATTTCTGGCCCTGAGAACTGAAGCCGGTTTATTTTTTCATAAATTTAAGCAGCAGTTTAAAACTGAATTTAAAAGTATATATAAAGAAGAAATTGAAGAATTAAAAAAGAATAACTTAATAAAAGAAGGAAATGAAAGAATTCTGCTGACTGCACGCGGTAAAAAATTGGCAAATCAAGTTTTTTTAAAATTTTTACTGGATTAACCCGAATATTATTTGACAAAAAAATATCAATATGTTATTTTATTATTAGCTGTTAGCACTCTCTTCAATTGAGTGCTAAAAAAGAGGTGAGAAATGATGGTTGAGGAATTAGATCCGAGAAAAAAGCGAATACTGCAGGCCATCATTCAGGAACACATAATTTCTGCATCTCCAATTGGCTCAAGGACACTTGCAAAAAAATATAATCTGGATGTAAGTCCTGCAACTATCAGAAATGAGATGGCTGATCTGGAAGATTTGGATTATTTGGAACAGCCTCATACATCTGCCGGGAGAGTACCTTCTGACAAGGGTTACCGCTATTATGTTGACCAGCTTGTCAGCAGGGAAAAAAATGAAGCCCCTGGTGTGATAGAAAATATTGAAAATTTATATCAGGATCTTCAGGATGTTCAGGATATAATTTCTGGTATGGCAAAAATGCTGTCTAACATGACTCATTATACTGCGATGGTTAGTGAGCCCAAAAGTCAGGTCAGCCGCTTAAAAAAGGTTGAAATTATGCAGCTGGCAGATAATTCTCTGCTTTTAGTTCTTGTTACTGATACAGGAATGGTTAATAACAAGATTATTAATCTTGATCAGAGTTTATCTGCACGCAAAATTTCCTATCTTAATAAATTTTTAAGTGAAAAGCTGGAAAACAAATTACTTGCTGATTTAGATACTAACTATTTGAAAAAAATTGAAAAAGAACTGTTGGCAAGACTTGATCTTTCCGTTGATTTATTCAAACAGTTTTATAATGAGTTTGAAGGTGCATTTGAACCTGATGGAGTTAAAGTTTATATAGGAGGTACCTCCTATATTTTAGAGCAGCCGGAGTTTAATGACCTGGAAAAAGTCAAAAAAATGCTCAAGTTACTTGATCAGGAAGAAATGCTGAATAAAATTATTAATAGTATTTCCGGTTCTGATCTTGAAATCAAGATTGGCCAGGAAAATGAAGTTGAAGATATTAAAAACTGCTCACTTGTTGTCGCAACCTATTATATTTCTAATCGAGCAGTTGGTAAAATTGGAGTTATTGGTCCCACCCGAATGGAATATCCGCGTGTTATTTCATCGGTTGATGTTATTTCTGATATTTTAGGTAAATTAATTTCTAAAGCTAGTGGGTGATGATAATGGACAGAGAAAAAGAAAATATTGAGTTTGAAAACCAGGAGTTTGAAGAGGAAAATTTAGAAGAAAAAGAGAAGACTGCTGAAGATGATGCTTCTGTGGAAGCAGAAGTAGTAGATGAAGAAAATGAAGAAGAAATAAGTGGATTACAAATGGAACTTTCTCGAGAAGAATTGATTGAGGAAGTTAAAGAAAAAAATGAAAAAATCGAAGAAATGGATGCTGAAATTGAAGATTTATTAAGCAGACTGCAGCGTCTTCAGGCTGACTTTGTAAATTACAGGAAAAGGAGTCAGCGCGAAAAAGCTGAAATGACGGCTAAGGGAAAGATAGAGCTCTGTGCCAGTTTGCTGCCGATAATAGATAATTTTGAGCGTGCATTAAAGGCAGAAGATAATGTGGATGATTTTTATAAAGGTGTAGAGATGATCTACAATCAGCTTTTAAAAACTTTTGCTGATGAAGGCATTGAAGAAATACTGGCAGAAGGTGAAGAATTCAACCCTGAATATCATGAGGCTATTATGAGGGTTGAAAGTGATGAATATGAAGAGGGAACTGTAGTTGAGGTAGTTCAAAAAGGCTTTATTTTAGATGATAGAGTTATTAGACCGGCGATGGTTAAAGTAGCCGGATAAAATAAATTTTAAATTTTTTCTAATAAGTTTTAGGTCAACAAATATTAGTTTGAAAAGAATTTAACAACAATTTTATAAGGAGGAATATAAAATGGGTAAAGTAATTGGTATTGACTTAGGTACAACTAATTCCTGTGTGGCAGTAATGGAAGGTGGAGAACCAACCGTTATTCCAAATAAAGAGGGTGCTAGAACTACTCCTTCTGTTGTAGCATATTCTAAAAAAGGAGAAAGAATTGTCGGTGAACATGCAAAACGTCAGGCTGTAACTAATCCTGACCAGACAGTTGCTTCAATCAAGAGACACATGGGTACAGATTATAGTGTAACTTTAAATGATGAAGAATATAATCCACAGCAGATTTCTGCTATGATTTTACAGAAATTAAAAAGAGATGCAGAAGAGTATTTAGGTGAGGATGTAGAGGAAGCTGTTATTACAGTACCTGCATACTTTAGTGATGCTCAGCGTCAGGCAACAAAAGATGCCGGTAAAATTGCCGGTTTAAAAGTAGAAAGAATTATCAATGAGCCTACAGCTGCTTCTTTAGCTTACGGACTTGATGATAAAGGTGAAGAAACTATCTTAGTTTATGACTTAGGTGGAGGAACTTTTGATGTTTCCATTCTCGATATTGGAGATGGAGTATTTGAAGTAATTGCTACAAATGGTAACAACCACCTGGGTGGAGATGATTTTGACCAGAGAATTATCGATTATTTAGCAGAAGAATTTAAAAATAGAACCGGAATTGATTTAAAGAAAGATAAAATGGCGCTACAGCGCTTAAAAGATGCAGCTGAGAAAGCTAAGATTGAGCTTTCAAGTGTTAAACAGACAAATATCAATTTACCATTTATTACTCAAACTGATGAAGGCCCTGAACACTTAGATATTGACTTAACCAGAGCTAAGTTCGAGAGTCTAATCAGTGATTTAATTGAGCAGACAATGGAGCCTGCCCGCAAAGCATTAAGTGATGCAGGTATGGATAAGTCTGATATTGATGAGGTTATTTTAGTAGGTGGATCAACAAGAATTCCAGCAGTTCAGGATGCAGTTAAGGATTTAATTGGAAAAGATGCACACAAAGGAATTAATCCTGATGAAGTTGTAGCTGTTGGTGCTGCAATTCAGGGTGGTATTTTAGCTGGAGATGTAGATGATGTAGTATTACTTGATGTTACTCCATTATCTTTAGGTATTGAAACTCTTGGCGGTAAATTTACAAAGTTAATTGACAGAAATACTACTATTCCTACTTCAAAGAGTAAGATTTTCTCTACAGCTACTGATAATCAGACAAGTGTAGACATCCATGTTCTGCAGGGTGAAAGAGAACTAGCCCAGCACAACAAAACACTTGGACGCTTCCAGTTAACTGATATTCCACCCGCACCACGTGGAGTACCTCAGATTGAAGTAGAATTTGATATTGATAAAAATGGTATTGTTCATGTATCTGCAAAAGACAAAGGTACAGGCAATGAGCAGAAAATTACTATTAAGTCTACAAGCGGCTTATCTGAAGAAGAAATAGAAGAAATGGTAAAAGATGCAGAAGAACATGCTGAAGAAGATAAAAAACGTGTTGAAAAAATAGAAACACGCAATGAAGCTGATGCCTTAGTTCATCAAACAGAAAAAACCTTAGATGAAGCAGGAGATAAAGTTGATGAGGCAATTAAGAATAAGGTAGAAGCCGCAAAAGATGAATTAAAAGAAGTATTAGAGAATGAAGATGCTGAAACTGAAGTAATCAAAGAAAAAATGGAAGCTTTAACTGATGAATTGACTGAGTTAAGCTCTGAATTATACTCTCAGGCAGAAGGTGCTCAGCCTGGTGCTGGTGCAGCTGGAGCACAAGCTGGAGCCGGAGCCGGTCAGGCAGGACCACAGCCGGGTGCAGGAGCTTCACAGTCTAGTGCAGATGATGATACAGTTGATGTAGATTATGAAGAAGTAGATGAAGAAGACGAAGAAAAGTAAATTAATATATAATTAAAAAATTAGAAAAGAATAGATCAGTTTAGGGAGAGTATGCCTCTCCCTATAACTGTTTTCTCTTTCTTTTTTAGAGAGGTGATTAGAAGATGGCAAAAAAAGATTATTACGAACTACTCGGTGTTGACCGAGATGCCGATCAAAAAGAAATTAAGCGGGCTTATCGTAAGCTTGCCAAAAAATATCATCCTGATACTAATCAGGATAAAGATACCTCAGAGAAATTCAAAGAAATTTCTGAGGCTTATGAAATATTAAGTGATCCGGATAAAAGAGCGCGTTATGATCAGTATGGACATTCAGGTATAAATGATCAGGACTTCAACTTTGATGACTTTGCTAGGGGTGGCTTCGGTGGTCTTGATGATTTATTTGATATGTTTGGTTTTGGCGGCGGTATGGGAGGCCGCAGAAGAAATGGTCCCCGCCGTGGTTCAGACCTTCAGTATAGATTGGAAATTACTTTTGAAGAAGCTGCTTTTGGCGGTAAAAAAGAAATAAGAATTCCACGAGAAGAGGAATGTGACCGCTGTCACGGCAGTGGAGCTGAACCAGGAACTGATGTAAAAACCTGTCCTGAGTGTAATGGTCAGGGTCAGGTGCGCAGCAGTCAGCAGACCCCATTTGGACAGTTTACCCAGAGCAGAGTTTGTCCAAAATGTGGAGGAGATGGCAAAATTATAGAAGAATCATGCCATAAGTGTAATGGATCAGGTAAGGTCCGCAAGCAGAGAAAATTAACCGTTAATATACCTGCTGGTGTTGACACAGGAACCAGACTCAGAATGTCTGGAGAAGGTCAGGCTGGAGAAAAAGGTGGTCCGGCAGGAGATTTATATATAGTAATTGATGTACAGGACCATGAAATTTTTGACCGTAAAGGTGATGACCTCTACTGTGAGGTTCCAATCAGCTTTGTTCAGGCTACCCTTGGAGACAAAATAAAAGTTCCAACCCTGGAAGGTAAAGTCCAGTTTGATATTCCAGAGGGAACTCAGCCGGGAACAACCTTTAGATTAAAGAATAAAGGAATACAGCATTTAAATGGTTATGGTCGGGGAGATCAGTATATTAAAGTTAAAGTTTTGATTCCAAAAGAATTAGATAATAAACAGAAAGAACTGCTGACAGAATTTGCAGAAATCAGTGGTGAAGAAATAAATCCCGAGCATAAAAGTTTTTTAAAAAAAATAAAAGATGCAATTAATATTTAGCTAAAAAGTAATTGTTTTAATTTAGAAAATTAGCTGTCTGTAACTCTAAATAATGGAGTGAAAAAAATGCATAGATTTTTTATAGATCAGAGTACTGAAGTTAATAAAAGTGTAATTATTTCTGGAAATGACTATAACCATCTTAAAAATTCCCTGCGCCTTAATCTAGGTGACAGGGTTATTCTTTCTGATGGTAATGGGTTTGATATGGAAGCAGAAATAATCAATTTTCATGATGAAAGTGCAGAACTTAAAATTTTAAGTAGAGCAAAATCAAAGGTTGAAGCGGGAACTAAAGTCTGGCTGGCCCAGGGCCTGCCCAAAAAGAGCAAAATGGATTTAATAGTTGAAAAGGCAACCGAAATTGGCTTTGCCGGTTTAATACCTTTAGAAAGTAAAAGAACTATTGTTAAATATAATCATAAAAAAAAGAATAAAAAACAGAGCCGCTGGCAGAGAGTTGCTGAAGCTGCTGCCAAACAGTCAGGAAGAGCAGTTGTTCCTGAAATCAAAAATTTTTACAGCACAAATGATTTAAATTCTTTAAAAGAAGAATTTGATTATGTTTTACTTTTATGGGAAGATGAAAAAGAATATTCAATAAAACAATTTTTTAAAGAAAATAATGTTGCTGCTGAAGCCAGAATCTTATTAATTATTGGTCCTGAAGGCGGTTTTTCTGAGTCAGAGGTCAATCAATACAAAGAGGGGCTGGATGCCCAGATCATTACACTTGGCCCCAGAATCTTAAGAACAGAGACTGCCGGGATTACAGCTTTAACAGCAATCTTATATGAGAAAGGTGAACTTGGTGATTAGGATGAGTAAAAAAGCAGCTTTTTATACCCTGGGTTGTAAGGTAAATCAGTATGAAACTGAAGCTGTAATTGATATTTTCATAGATAATGGTTATCAGATTGTTGATTTTTCTGAAAAAGCAGATGTTTATATAGTTAACAGTTGTACTGTTACCAATGAGGCAGCACGCAAAACAAGACAGATTGCCCGCCGTGCTAAAAGAAGCTCGCCGGAAAGCATAGTTGCAATTGTTGGCTGTTATACCCAGGCTTTTCCGGAGGAAGTAAGTGAGATAGAAGAAATTGATTTTATTATGGGCAGCAATAATAAAGCAGATATTTTGGATAAAGCTGAAGAAATGCTTGCCGGTAATTCAGTTGATTATGAAGTAAAAGAATACAGGGAATTAAAAGAATATGAGCAACTTGAATTAAAGCGTCTTTCAAACACCACCAGAGCCAATGTGAAGATAGAAGATGGCTGTAACCAGTTTTGCAGCTACTGTATTATCCCCTATGCTCGTGGACCAGTCAGGAGCCGCAAACAAGAAGATGTTGTTGAAGAAATAAAAAGACTTAGTCAGCAGGGAGTTAAAGAAATTATTTTAACTGGAACTCATCTTGGTGCTTATGGTAGTGAAAATGGTGATAATAAAGCTCTGACTCAGTTAATGTGTCGTTTAACTGAGCTGGATGAGCTTAAAAGGGTTCGCTTAAGTTCAATAGAAGGAACTGAAATTGATCAGGAAATGATGGATCTGGTTGCAGAAGAAGATATTTTCTGTCCCCATTTACATCTCCCCCTTCAGAGCGGCAGTGATCAAATTTTAGAAGCAATGAATCGTCCCTATACTGTGGAGGAATTTAAACAAACAATAGCAGAATTAAGAGAAAGAATCCCTAATTTAGCAGTTACCACAGATGTTATTGTTGGTTTTCCAGGTGAGACCGAAAAAACTTTTTCTGAAACTTTAAAAGTGGTTAAAGAACTTGCTTTTTCAAAAGTCCATGTTTTTCCTTATTCTGCTCGTGAAGGAACACCTGCTGCTGAAATGGAGCAGATTAATGGCAATATTATTAAAGAATACAGCAAAAAATTGCGTTTAGTTAATGAAGCTTTAATGCTTGATTATCAACAGGATTTTATAGGGCAAGTAAAAGAAGTTTTAGTTGAGGAAGTTAGGGACAATCAAACAGATTTGCTGACAGGTTATACAGATAACTATCTTAAAGTACTCTTTGAGGGCAGCGATGAATTAAAAAACAAGCTTGTCCAGGTAAAACTAAAAGAGTCATTAGATGCTTATCATCTAAAAGGAAAAATCATAAATTAGCAGGAATTTTCTTCTCTTAAGAGAATATAGTAAATAGCTTAAGATTTAAATTATTAGATTAATTTGGTATAAAATTTGAGGGGAGGGATTTTTCTTGGAAGATTGTTTATTTTGTAAAATTGCTGCAGGTAAGATGGATACAGAATTTATATATCAGGATGAGCAGGTTGTGGTTTTTGAAGATATTAATCCAAAGGCACCTGTGCATTTATTAATAGTACCTAAAAAACATATTTCTGATTTAAATAGTCTGGAAGCAGAAGATAGTGAACTAATCGGCCATATTTATCAGGTATCTAAGAAAATGGCAGCCGAACATGATATTGCTGAATCAGGTTACAGGCTGGTCAGCAACTGTGGTGATGATGGTGGTCAGACTGTCTATCATATTCATTTTCATCTTTTAGGTGGAAGACAACTGCAGTGGCCTCCAGGTTAAATTTTATGACAGAGAAATTGCATATATTTAGAGATATAAATTAGTTTAAAAGATTGGAGTGTAAATATGAGCAAATTAAAAAAGAAATTAATGGATGACATGAAAAAAGCAATGAAAGAAAAAGATAAAGCCCGACTTAATGTGATTAGAATGACCAGATCTGAAATTAAAAATAAAGAAATAGAAACTGGTGAAGAATTAGATGATCAGGGAGTTACAGCTGTAATTGCTAAACAGGTAAAGCAGATTAAAGATTCTCTTGCCGATTTTGAAAAATCAGGAAAAGAGGATGTAATGGATAAATTGTATCAAGAAATTGAAATTCTTCAGGAATACTTACCTGAGCAAATGTCTGAAGATGAAGTAGATCAGCTGATTGATCAGGTTATTGAGGAAACAGGAGCAGAAAACATATCTGATATGGGTCAGGTTATGGGAGCTATAATGCCTAAAATAAAAGGTAAAGCAGATGGCTCTGAAGTAAGTGCTAAAGTAAAGGAAAAATTAAGTAGATAAATATAAATCATGTAGAGGGGATTTTCCCCTCCTTTTTCCTCTTAAATGGAGGTATAAAAATGAAAAGAAAAATTTTAATTTTTTTAATATTTTTATTCAGCTTTATTTTATTTAGTTCAGCTGCTGAAGCTGAAGTTATGCACCTGCCGTTAAATGGTGAAATTAATAATGCAGAATATACTTTTATTAATAAAAATATCAACCAGGCTGAGCTTAATGATTTTGATTATATAATTATTGAAGTTAATTCACTTGGTGGTTTTGTTGATCCCGCCTTAAAAATAAGAGATAGAATTTTTGAATCTGAGATTGAGATCATTACTTTTGTCAATGGCAGAGCCTGGTCAGCTGCAGCTTTAATTGCTTTAGCAGGTGAGGAATTATATATTTCTCCTTCTGCAAGTATTGGTGCTGCGGAAACAAGGCCCAATGAAGAAAAATATATTTCAGCTTTAAGAAAGGAATTTGCTGCTACTGCAGAAAGAAGAAATAAAAATTCAGAGATTGCAGAGGCAATGGTTGATGCTTCCTTAGAAATAGAAAATGTTATAGAACAGGATAAGCTTTTGACTCTATCTGCAGCTGAAGCACTTGAGCTGGGAATCGCAGATTATAGTGCCTCATCCCTGTCTGATATAACAGCAGCCAGAAATACTAATTTAAATGAAATTGTGACAGTGGAGAAAAGCAATTTGGAAAAAATAATGGGTGTTATCAGCAGCCCTTATATCAGTTCTCTAATATTAATTATAGCTTTTTCAGCGCTGATTTTTGAAGCCCTCACTCCGGGTTTTGCACTTGGGGGAACTGTTGGAATAATTTCATTATTAATCTTTTTTGCAAGTCATATTTTTACCGGTGCAATTGGTACAGGGATTGTAGTGCTTTTTATAGTTGGGGTTATTTTAATTCTGGCAGAAGTTTTTGTGATTCCTGGTTTTGGGATTGCTGGAATTAGTGGTATTACAGCAGTTTTAGTCAGTTTGTTTTTTATTTTTCCAAATACGACAATTGCAGTTAGTGTACTGCTGGCAGTAATCTTATTTACTTTAGTTATTGCAATTATTATGTTTAAGAAATTTGGCAGCAGCCGTTTTTGGAAGCGAATTTCTTTAGTAAATAATTCTATGAATTATTATACTTCAAGTTCCAAAAAAGACTATTTAGACCAGGAAGCAAAAACACTTTCCAAGCTGCGCCCTGCAGGAATAATTGAAATTGAGGGCAAAAGAATTGATGCAGTTAGTGAAGGTGCTTTTATAGAAAAAGATAAAAAAGTAAAGGTGATTTCTGTTTCAGGTTCAAGAGTTGTTGTTAAAGAAATATCAGAGGAGGAATAAAAATGGAAATATTTTCAATTTTGATTTTAGTTGCTTTAATATTATTTTTTGTTTTGTTTTTTTACTTTATTCCCATTGGATTATGGATTTCGGCAACTGCTGCCGGAGTTAAGGTTGGTTTTTTTAACCTGATTGGAATGCGTTTAAGAAGAGTGGTTCCATCTTCAATTGTGGGACCAATGATTAAATCACATAAAGCAGGTAAGGGTTTAAGCAGTGATCAGCTTGAGGCACATTATCTAGCCGGAGGAAATGTTGATCGGGTTGTTGATGCCTTAATTGCTGCTCAGAGAGCAGAAATTGATCTGACATTTGAGAGAGCGGCTGCAATTGATCTGGCAGGAAGAGATGTATTAGAAGCAGTTAAAATGAGTGTTAATCCGAAGGTGATTCAGACTCCAGTTGTCACTGCAGTAGCGATGAATGGTATTCAGGTAATGGCGACTGCAAGAGTTACGGTAAGAGCAAATATAGATCGTCTTGTAGGTGGAGCTGGAGAAGAAACTGTACTTGCTCGGGTTGGAGAAGGTATTGTTACTACAGTCGGATCTGCCGATTCACATAAAAAAGTACTGGAAAATCCTGATTCAATTTCTAAAACAGTCCTGGATAAGGGCCTGGATTCCGGAACTGCTTTTGAAATTTTGTCTATTGATATTGCCGATGTTGATGTTGGTAAAAATATTGGTGCTCAACTTCAGACAGATCAGGCCGAGGCAGATAAGGAGATTGCTCAGGCTAAAGCTGAAGAAAGACGAGCAATGGCAGTAGCGGAAGAGCAGGAAATGAAAGCCAGAGTTCAGGAAATGAGAGCTAAAGTTGTAGAAGCAGAAGCAGAAGTGCCGCTTGCTATGGCTGAAGCTCTTAAAAAAGGGAATATGGGAGTAATGGATTATATGAATCTAAAAAATGTAGAATCTGATACTAAAATGAGAAGCAGTATATCTGAAGCTTCTGAAAAAGAAAAAGAAAATAAAAATGAAAACTAATTCTCTTAAACTGGCAGTAAATAATGGAGGTGAAATATGGGAGATCTGATTTTTGTACTTCCAATATTTATAATATTTTTCTTTATCTTTGCGAAAATACTTCTGCTTTTTAAAAAAGTGTTTAATTTCACCAGCAAAAAATTTAATTTAACAATTGAAGAAGCAGATGCAGAAATGAAAAACGACCCAAAAATGAATTTTGATTATGATCAAAATGAAGTTAAAGAAAAAATTTCTGAAGCTGAAAAAGAGTCTTTAGCTGAAAACAAAAAAAGAATTTTAAATCAGCAGTCAGAATCCAGGAATAAAGAACAGAATTTAAAAAATGTAAATACAGAAAGTAAAGAGACAGAAAAGTTGAATCAAAATCAGGGCAGTAATAAAAACAGCTCCCTGGCAGAAATATTTGCCAATTATAATGAATTAGAAAAAGCTGTTATTTACAATGAAATTTTATCTAAACCCAAAGCTTTAAAAAGAGATTAAGAATAAAGCTTATTTAAAACTGTGGCCCTCCTCCGGCTGCAGTTTTTTCGCTAAATTTGTTTAAAGAAATAAATATGATATAATGAATAAGTAAAAGTATTAAGGAGGAGTTATAATTTGAGTCAACAAGAGAAAAAAATTGAAATTAATGATTATCAGCTTGCCCAAAATTTCTTTGGTCATAATGATCGTAATTTAAAACTTTTAGAAGATATTTTATCTTTAAAGTTAAATGGAAGAGGTAATCAAATAAAAATTAAAAATGATGATCAGATAATTGATTCTGAAAAAATCATTAAAAAACTGCTTTCATTAACAAATAAAAACGAAGAACTTTCACCAAGAAAGCTAAAATATGCAGCGGAGCTCTTAAAAAGAAATCCGGCTGTTGATTTAAATAGAATTTATGATGAAGTTATTCTCGAAAATTATAAGGGAAGAAAGATTAAAGCTAAAACAATGGGACAGAAGCTTTATTTAGAATCAATAAAAAATAGGGATATTGTTTTTAGCATTGGACCTGCTGGTACAGGAAAAACTTATCTGGCAATGGTTATGGCTGTTAAAAGCCTGTTGAATAATGAAATTAATAGAATTGTTTTAACCCGTCCTGCAATTGAAGCTGGAGAAAATCTAGGCTTTTTACCTGGTGATATGCAGGAAAAAGTAGATCCATATTTACGGCCCCTCTATGATGCATTATATGATATTTTAGGGCCGGAAAAATCAAAATTATATCAGGAAAAAGACATTATTGAGGTTGCACCTTTAGCTTATATGAGAGGAAGAACTCTTGATGATTCTTTTGTGATTTTAGATGAAGCTCAAAACACTACTCTAGAACAGATGAAGATGTTTTTGACCAGAATTGGTTTTAATTCTAAAGCGGTAATAACTGGAGATATCACTCAGATTGATTTACCAAGCAAAAAAAGATCTGGTCTGGCAACAGTTCAGAAGATATTAAAAGATATTAAAGGCATCGACTTTGTTTATTTAAGCAGACATGATGTAGTAAGACATGATCTGGTTAAAGAAATAATCAAGGCATACGAAAGTTATGAAAGTGGGAGCTAAAAATGAAATTGATGAAAAAATTGAGAGTTAAACTCCGTGATTGGAGAAGAGAATATCTTGATTTTTCAAGCAATACCTATAAAATTATCTGGGCTGTGCTATTCTTTGTTTTAATTGCTCTGACTTTAAGTCTGGATTTAATTCCAAATCAGGTTGATTTGAAAGCAGGGCAGGTCAGCCAGAGTGATATTACTGCTCCAAGGACTATTAGTTTTATTGATGATGAAAGAACATCTGAATTAAGACAGCGGGCAGCTGATACAGCACCAAGAGTATACGAAGAAGACAGTACAGTAGAAGAAGAAGTTTTAAATGAAGTTAATAATTTATTTGAAGCTGCAATTTCAGAAAGACAGTATTTTTATAATAATAAGATTTCTCTAGCAGAGGCTAATCAAGAAGAAAGTGAAGACAGCAGTTCATCTGCTGAATCTGAACCTATTTCAGAGGAACAAATTTCTGATTTAAGCGATTCTGAAAGAACTGAGATCATTGATTTAATAAAGGAAGAGATAGATTTTGAAATTGGAACTGAAAGTCTGTCTGCTTTAATTTCAATGAGTAATCAAGAATTAGTTGAACTAGAGGATAGGGCAGTTAATCTGCTTCAGCAAAAATTAGACAGCAGAATCCTGCCATCTGATTTGACAAATGCTCGTGATGACCTGAGGCAGAGAGCTATGGAAATGGATATAGCCAGAGATCAAAGACTGGCTCTGGCAGAAATAGTTGAGTCAACACTTGCTGCAAATATGTTTTTAAATCAGGATGCAACTGACAGCAGAAGAGAAGAAGCTATCTCTGAAGTTGAAGCTGTGGAGAAAACAGTTAGACAGGGTGAAATAATTGTCCGCAAGGGTGATGTAGTAACTGAAGCTGATATAGATATTTTGGAAAGGCTTGGTCTGCAGAAAAGTGGAATTAATTATTATAATATAAGTGGTCGAATTTTGATCAGTTTTATTTTAATATTACTGCTGGGTTTTTATTTTTACAAATATCAAAAGGATATCTGGGAAGATAACAGTAAACTACTTTTAGTTGAGCTTTTGATATTAACAGTGGTTATATTAGCAAAAATTCTAACACTATTCCAGAATCCATTTGTTAATTATATGGTGCCGACTGCTATGGCTTCAATTTTGTTAACTGTATTAATCAGAAGTGATACTGCTTTAATCACTACTTTGTTTATAAGTTTATTAATTGCACCAATTTATGATATGAACTTTAATATTGTTTTAACCTCTTTTCTGGCTGGTTTAATTGGTATTTTTAGTGTAACCAGGGTTAAAGAAAGAGGAGATATCATTAGAGCCGGTCTCAATGTCAGTTTTATTTTAGCGTTTTTGATCGGAGGCCTTTCTTTACTGCAGCAGAACCAGGACTGGACATATTTAATCTGGTCAATCGGAGGCGGAATTGTTAATGGACTATTAGTAGGAGTTTTAGCTAATGGTTTATTACCTTATCTGGAAGATTTATTTGATATGACAAGCTCTGTTAAATTATTAGAGCTATCTAATCCCAGTCAGCCAATTTTAAAAAGAATGCTGGTTGAAGCCCCCGGCACCTATCATCACAGTGTAATTGTGGGTAATTTAGCTGAGACAGCTGCTGAAGATGTGGGAGCAGATTCTCTGTTAGCAAGAGCTGCAGCTTATTATCATGATATTGGCAAATTAAAAAGACCTTACTTTTTCTCCGATAATCAATTTGGAGGGGAAAACCCTCATGATAAAACATCTCCTAATTTAAGTGCACTAATAATTAAATCACATGTTAAAGATGGAGTTGAAATGGCAGAAGAAAATGGACTGCCGGCAAAAATTATAGATATTATTAAACAGCATCATGGGACAAATTTAATTTCATACTTTTATCAACAGGCCCTGCAGGATAATAAGCATGATGATATTGAAAAAAAAGATTTTCGTTATGATGGCCCTAAACCGCAGAGTAAAGAGGCGGCTATAATAATGCTTGCTGATATAACTGAAGCAGCAGTTAGATCAAAAAATTTCAATAAAAATAATCATGACAGGATTGAAGGTTTTGTCCGCGGTCTGGTTAAAGACAAATTAATAGAAAATCAGCTTGACCAATCGGATTTAACTTTAAGTGATTTAGATACAATAGTAAAGAACTTTGTTAAAGTTCTAACCGGTATTTATCACCAGAGAGTAGAATATCCTGATAAACTGCTGAAAGAAATGAAAGGTGGTAATAACAAATGATTAATGTAGAATTTAATAACCAACAAAATAAATTAGAAATTAGTCAGGAAATGCTGGAACTTTTAAAAAGAGTAGTTATAACTGCCGCTGAACTTGAAGGTTATAGTGGTGGAGAGGTTAGTATAGCTTTTGTAAGTAATCAAAAAATTAAAGAATTAAACATTAAATATAGAGATAAAAATGAAGCTACAGATGTTCTTTCTTTTCCTATAGATGCTGAAATGCTGGGTGATATAATAATTTCTGCCAGCAGAGCTGCTGAACAGGCAGAAGAATACGGGCATTCCCTTAAAAGGGAACTTGCTTATCTAACAGTTCACGGTATGCTGCATTTATTTGGTTATGACCACCACAGTGCTGAAGAAAAGAAAGAGATGAGGCAGAAAGAAGAAAGAGTTTTAACTCAACTGGATATCAGCAGAGATTAGGTGTTAAAATGTGGATTTTAAAAACTATAAATAGTTTTAATCATGCTATTGCAGGCTTAATACATGCCATTAGAACCCAGAGAAATATGCAGATTCATTTAACAGCCGCAGTTTTTATTCTAGCTTTCAGCCTTTTCTTTGATTTAAGCAGAATTGAGCTGGGACTGGTTATAGTTGCAATATCTTTTGTTATTTTTGCAGAACTTATCAATACAGCTGTAGAGGTAATTATTGATATTTTGACTCAGGATTACAGCATTAAAGCTCGTATTGCAAAAAATATAAGTGCAGCGGCAGTTGTTATTGCAGCCGGGAATGCAGTTTTTATTGCTTATCTGGTTTTTTTTAAAAAAGCACAGGAAATATCATTAAATCTGATATTTAATATCAGACATGAACCCCTGCATTTAATTTTCATCAATTTATCTTTAATATTTATTTTGGTAATAGCTTTAAAATCTATTTTTATTAGTGGGACCCCACTAAAAGGTGGGATTGTCAGCGGTCATACTGCACTGGCGGCCTCATCTGTACTTATTATCTGGTTTTTAACTGAAAGTTTAATTGTTTTTTCTTTAGCAGCAGTACTTGCTTTTTTAACAGCGCAGAGCCGATTAGAAGCAGGGACTCATTCTTTTAAAGAAATTTTATTAGGTGCTCTGCTTGGTATAATAATTACATTTATAATTTTTTATTTCTTTAGAATTAGAATATGATAATTTAGTTGACTGTGGAGGAATTAATATGTATATAGAATTATTTTCATTTTTAATCTTAATATTTTTATCTGCCTTTTTTTCCGGTTCTGAGACAGCTTTTATGTCTGTTAACAGGGTTAAGATTAAGGAGAAAGTTCAAAGAGGAGATGAACATGCTGCAAAAGTTGATAAACTGCTGCAGAATCAGACAAAATTATTAACAACTATTCTGATTGGTAATAATCTGGTTAATATTGCTGCTTCCTCCATAGCAACAGCGCTGTCTATTGAATTATTTGGTAGTAAAGGGGTGGGTATTGCAACAGGAGTAGTAACTTTATTAATCTTAATTTTTGGAGAGATTACTCCCAAATCACTGGGAAATAATAAAGCTGCAGATTATGCTGAAGCTGCGGCCACTCCGCTTTATTATCTAGAAATAATTTTGTCACCCTTTATTTACCTTTTTACAAAAATCGTTAATCTTTTTGTTAAAGATAAAAGCTTAATTTCTTCTGCTTTTTTAAGTGAAGAAGAAATCAGGCGTTTTGTTGATGTTAGTCAGCGGGAAGGTGTAATTAAAGAAACTGAACAGGAAATGATCCAGAGTGTCTTTGAGTTTGATGATACTCTTGTTAAAGAAATTATGATTCCCCGAATTGATATGGTCTGTATAGAAAAAAATGCCTCTCTAAATGAATTAATAAAGCTTGGGGTAGAAAAGGGTCATTCACGAATTCCTGTGTTCGAAGATTCAATTGATAATATTATTGGTTTAATTTATATTAAAGATTTATTGGAATTATTGATTGAAAATCGAGAAGATGTTTCAATTGAGGAGTTTGTCAAACCAATTTATTTTATCCCGGAAGGTAAACCAATAAATCAGCTTTTATCTGAAATGAAGGAAAGAAAAGAACATATGGCTATTGTTGTAGATGAATATGGTGGAACTTCTGGTTTAATTACAATTGAAGATCTGCTGGAAGAAATTGTTGGTGACATTCAGGATGAGTTTGATTTAGAAAAAAGCTATATTGAAGTAGTTGATGATAATAAATTACTGCTTGACGGCAGAATTGAAATTGAAGAACTGAATAAATATTTAAAAGAACCTCTGACAGAGAGTGATAACTATGAGACTTTAAGTGGGCTGATACTCTATTATTTAAATCGGCTGCCTGCTCAGGGAGAAAAACTTGAGCTGGAAGATGTAACTTTTGTAATAGAGAGTATAATTGACAATAGAATTAGAAAAATTAAATTGATTAGTGATAAAGAATTGAAATTTGAGGAAGAGTAATAATTGTTTTAGAGGTGAGAAGATGAAATCAAAGTTATTTATTCTACTGGCCCTGCTGTTAACAGTTTTGATGGTTTTAACTGCCTGCAGTTCTGATGATGATCAGCAGCAGGTACAGCAGTCTGAAGAGGAAATTAAACAGCAGGAAGAATTAAGTGAGCAGGATGTTGAAAAAGAAATTGAAGAAATTGAAGAAGAATATGAAGAAGAAGCTCCTGATGAAGACCAGGAAAGTGAAAGTAATTATAAGGCACTGTCTCCTTTTACGGGTCTACCAATTGAAGAAGAATTTTATAAGCGGGCTGTAGCAGTTTCTATAGAAAATTCTCCTGCTTCCAGGCCACAGAGCGGTTTGGAAGAAGCCGAAATAGTTTACGAATTTATGCTGGAAGGTGGAATAACAAGGTTTCTAGCTTTTTTCTGGCCGGAAGTACCGGAAAAAATTGGCCCAATTAGAAGTGCTAGACCTGCTTTGATTGAGACAGCTCAGGCTTATGATGCTCTATTTCTTCATGCCGGAGCAAGTCCTGACGGTTTTGAACTTTTAGCAACTGAAAATATTCTTAATCTGGATCAATTATATCAGAGCAAGTATTTTTGGAGAAGCAGTAAAAGAGAAGCTCCCCATAATTTATATACAGGAAAAGAGCCGCTGGAAGTTTTCCTGGAAAATTTGCCGGGAAAGGAATATCCAGAGCAGTTTGATTTTTTGACTGCTTCTATAATAAGTGATTATGAAGAAGCAGAAAATATAAATATTGATTATGAGGGTTCATATGATGTTATTTATAAATATAACAATCTGGAAAATAATTATTTGAGATTTATTGATGATGATGATAATCCTCATCAAACTGAAAGTGGAGCAGAGCTAGCTGCTAAGAATGTTATAGTTCAATATGTTAAAACTTCTACCAAAGATGATGAGGGAAGACAGGAAATAGAACTTGACGCAGGTGGTAAAATGCAGCTGTTCAGAGATGGAATTATTATCAACGGTAGCTGGAAGAACAGTAATGGCCGGGTCAGTTATCTAGATGATAACGGAGATGAAATAGAAATTAATCCAGGACAGACCTGGATCCAGATTGTTTCCAATGGAACTGAAATTAGTTATTAAACTTAAAATATCTTAATTGCAGTAATATGAGGTGGTAATAATGGAAAAAGATATTAAAGACAAAATGTTTAAAGAGGCTCTAGCAGCACAAAAAAATGCTTATGTTCCTTATTCAGAATTTCCTTTAGGAGCAGCGGTTTTAACTGAAGATGGCTCAATATATACTGGGGTAAATATAGAAAATGCATCTTTTAGTCTGACAAATTGTGCAGAAAGATCAGCTATTTTTACAGCAGTCTCAGAGGGTAAAAGAAAGATAGAGGCTCTCTTAATTGTCAGCTCTACAGCAACACCCGTTACTCCCTGTGGAGCCTGCCGTCAGGTAATAAATGAATTTGCAGATGGAGAAATTGAAATAATTATGATGACTGAAGAAGGAAAAGAACTGACAATGACCAGTACAGAATTACTCCCCGGTGCTTTTAGTGTTTCAGCCATGGAGAAAAAATAATGAGCTATAAATCAGGTTTTGTTACAGTTATTGGCAGACCAAATGTTGGTAAGTCGACTTTAGTTAATACTTTAATTGGTGAGAAGATAAATATTATTTCTCCCAGACCTCAGACAACCCGCAACAGTATCAAAGCAATTTATACAGAAGAAAAGGGACAGGTTATATTTATTGATACACCAGGAATTCATGAACCGAGAAATGAATTAGATAAATATATGCAGGATGAGGCTTATAATAGTCTGGACGGCATAGATGTTATCATCTTCATCTTAGACGGCAGTACCTACTGGGGAAAAAATGATCAGCTGATTTATAATCAGATCAAAAATTCTGATCAGGATATAATTTATGTTATGAATAAAATTGATAAAATATCAAATAAAGATTTAATAAAAAAGCAGAAAAATTACAGCCAAAAGGTTGGTCAGGAAGTAATGCCAATTTCTGCTCTAAAAAATAAAAATGTTGATACTCTCTTAAATGAAATATTTTTAAAATTACCCGAAGGTCCACAGTATTACCCGGAGGATATGATAACAGATCAGATAGAAAGATTTGTGTTTGCAGAAATGATTCGGGAAAAGATTTTTTATCTGACCAGAGAAGAGGTTCCTTATGGAGTTGCTGTTTTAGTTGAAGAAGTAAAAGAAAGAGATAATGATGATTATTATATTAGAGCCAATATTTATGTAGAAAAGAAATCCCATAAAGGAATTATTATTGGTAAAAATGGTAAGATGTTAAAGAAAATCGGTAGTGAAGCCCGAAAAGAAATTGAAGATTTAATGCAGACTAAGGTCTATCTTGATCTCTGGGTTAAGGTCTTAAAAGACTGGCGGGAAAAAGATAATCTGCTTAAAAGAATGGGATATAAATAAATTTATTTGCAGGACTATGACAAACTTTGTAGAATATTAATATTGATAAAGCAAAAATATAAGAATTTAAGGAGTGGTTTTAAAAATGGCGATCAAACCTCGTGATATGGCTAAAATGATTGACCATACAAATTTAAGTCCAACATCAACTGTGGACGATATCAAAAAATTATGTGAGGAAGCAAAAGAACACGAATTTGCATCAGTGTGTGTAAATCCTATATATGTTCCTTTATCTGCAAAATTATTGGAAGATAGCTCAGTTAAGGTCTGCACAGTAGTGGGGTTTCCTCTGGGAGCAAATACTACAGAAGTTAAATCCTATGAAACCAGAAATGCAATTAAAAATGGTGCACAGGAAATTGATATGGTGATGAATATCGGTGCTTTTAAATCTGGAGCCTATGAGATTTTCAAAGCAGACATCAAAGCAGTTGTAGATGCTACTAAAAAAGCAGGTGTAAGTTCAGATATTATTGTAAAGGTTATTTTAGAAACATGTTTTTTAGATGAAGAAGAGATCGTAAAAGCCTGTGAAATTGTAAAAGATTCAGGAGCTGACTTTGTAAAAACTTCAACTGGTTTTGGTGATTATGGAGCCAGAGTTGAAGATGTAAGTATTATGCGTAAAACTGTTGGTAGAGATGTTGGGGTCAAGGCATCTGGTGGAATTAAAAACTTTGAACAGGCTCTAGAAATGCTTGATGCCGGTGCAAACCGTATTGGTGCGAGTTCTGGTGTAACAATTGTAACAGATGATGAAGAATAAGCGGGAGTTGAATTAATTGGCAACTTTTGAGACAGAAGCATTAGTCTTAAAACAATTTGATTTAGGTGAGTCAGATCGTTTGATTACTTTATATACCAGAGAAAAAGGTAAATTAAAGGCAGTAGCAAGAGGAGCCCGGAAGGGAAAAAAGTCTCGTTCCGGCCTTGTTTTGCCTTTTAGTTATCATAATTTTACTTTATATCAGGGAAAGTCACTGGCTAAAATAAATCATATCGAGTCTATTGCAATGAACTCTAAATTAAGAGAAGACTTAGATTATATGGCTTATGCCAGTGTTGTTTCCGAATATGTAGAACGGGCCGGGCTGGAAGATGAAGCTGATCAGGCTCTTTTTTCTCTTTTAGCAGTAATTTTAGAAAAGATGGCTGAATCAGAAAAAGCTGAATTATTATTTTATTTAACTATTTTTAAGGCAAAATTACTGCTGCTGCTGGGAGTTAAACCAGAAATTGAGAACTGTACAGTCTGTGGGAGAAAAGTTGATCTTCAGGGCTCAACTCCTCTCAGTGTGGAAGAAGGAGGTTCTATCTGCAGAGATTGTTTTAATGAGACTTCTTTCAAATACACTCTTTTTTCTTTAAATGAGATGAGGGCTTTATATAGAATTACCTTTGCTGAGATTTCTCAATTAAAAGCGGCTCAATTTCCTGATGGAATTTTAGAGAAAATTAATAAACTGACAGAAAAATTTTTAATCTATCATCTTGATTTAAAACCTAAATCATTATCATTTCTTTATACAATAAGGAAAATGAATAACTAATTAAATTTTAGCCTTGTCCTAAAGGATAAGGTTTTATTTTAGTGAAAAATATTAAAAAGAGTACGAGAGGAAGTGTATTTATGAATTTCCAGGAAATTATTTTTTCGTTGGATAAATTTTGGAGTGATCAGGGATGTGTAATTGAGCAGCCTTATGATACCGAGGTGGGGGCAGGAACAATGAGTCCTTCCACTTTTTTGCGTTCACTGGGGGAAGAAGGCTGGGATACGGCCTATGTTCAGCCCTGCCGTCGTCCTACTGATGGTCGTTATGGTGATAATCCTTACCGCCTGCAGAGATATTTTCAGTATCAAGTGATTATGAAACCCTCACCTGACAATATTCAGGAGATTTATTTAGATAGTTTAAGAGCATTAGGAATTGAACCAAAAAAACATGATATTCGCTTTGTAGAAGATAACTGGGAATCACCAACACTTGGGGCCTGGGGCTTAGGCTGGGAAGTCTGGCTGGATGGTATGGAAATTACTCAGTTTACTTATTTTCAGCAGGTTGGTGGCTTTAAGGCTGATCCTGTTACAGTTGAGATTACTTACGGTTTAGAAAGAATTGCTATGTACCTTCAGGAAGTTGAAAGTGTCTATGATTTAACCTGGGTTGAAGGGGTTAAATATCATGATATTTATCATCAGAATGAAGTAGAGCAGTCAAAATATAATTTTGAGGTTGCTGATATAGATCGATTATTTGATTTATTTGATATTTATGAAGCTGAAGCAGAAAATTCACTGGCAGCAGAACTGCCTTTAGCTGCTTATGATTATACTTTAAAGTGTTCACATACATTTAATCTTTTAGATGCAAGAGGAGCAATTAGTGTAACTGAAAGAACCAGATTTATTAAGAGAGTTAGAAAACTGGCTCATCAATGTGCAGCCAGCTATTTAAACTCAGGAGATCAGGAGTGATAATGATGGCAAAAAATTTAATTTTTGAAATAGGAACTGAAGAAATGCCGGCTGC
>JBKHDA010000011.1:0-43622 GCA_046541575.1 Halanaerobium sp.
AATATTGGTATTGCCTCTAAAGAAAAATTTTGGCCTAGAACTCCAGCCAGACCTGTACTGATTCCTCTGGATTCTGTAAACAAAGTATAAGTCCAGTGTCCCAGAGACATTTCTATCCCAGTATAAATAAAAAACAAGAGCACACTTAAAAGTGCAGATAAGTTTTTGAGAGTATCCAGGAGCTTAATTTCTTCCTGTTTTGTTCTTTTATTTTTGCTTTTACCTGCTTCCATGTCAGCCTTTTTATTATCTTTCGGATCTTTCCAGAGTGATAAAGTCAGAGCAAAGGTTAGGGCCAGCAGAATCTGAGCAGAGCCAACAATAAGATAACCAATTCTCCAGCTATCAAAATATTTAATCGCCGAAGACATAATTATTGGTCCGATTGTAACACCAACTCCAAAACTGGCATGCAGCCACTGCATTAGTCCTTCATTAAAATGTTTTTCAACATATGTATTTAAACCAGCATCAATAGCTCCTGCACCAAGACCAGCCAGTACAGCAAGCAGGGGTAAAAGCCACCAGACAGGAACAAGCGTATAACCAATCAAAGCTAATGCTGTTGCCAGACAGCTGAGTGCCAGCAAAACCGCTACTCCAATTTTACGAATAAAAAATCCATTAAAAAAACTGGACAGCAGATAGCCTGTGGTTGATCCAATTAAAATTATCCCCAGGGCATCAAGGGGAAGTGAAAAACTTATTCGCATTTCCGGCCAGGCTACACCCAGTAAACCATCTGGTAAACCTAAAGAAATAAAAGCAATATAAATTAAGGCAATTAATAAATATTTTCTCTTACTTTTATTCATAAAACACCTTTTCCATTCTCAAGTTTTCTTAAAATAATAACTTTAAATAAACAGTTTTAAACTAAGCTGTTTCTCTTTTTACAAGTTGTAGCTTTAATTCTTTATGATAAATCCCATTTAATTCACCATTAATTGCTTTTAATAATACTTCAATAGCTAAATGTCCAAGTTCATACATCGGCTGCCAGATAGTAGTTATCTTTAAATATTTAGCAAGTTCAATATTATCATAACCGATTACTGCTATATCCTTGGGAGCCTGCAGCCCCTTTTCTTCCATCGCCTGCAGCACACCAATTGCCTGATTATCAGAAGCAGCAAAGACTGCTGTCGGCCATTTTTCTTTAGGTAAATTTAGTATTTCCTGCATCGAGCGGTAACCATCTTCTGTATAAAAATCTCCATCTTTGATAAGCGCAGGTGTAATTTTTAAATTATTTTTTTTGAAAGATTTTTTTACTCCCTTTAAACGTTTTTGGCCGTGTAGACTATTTATATCCCCATTGATAAAAGCAATTTGCCTGTGTTTTAGTTGAACTAAATAATCAACAGCCATCTCTGCCCCTTTTACATCATTAAAATATATTGAATGAAAATCAGGAGAATAGTCATCTGCAATTACAACTGGTATTTCAGAAGACTTTAATTCTTGGTGATCTGTTTGAGAAATATCCATAGTTACAGCTGCAATACCATCGACTTTTCGGCTGTGAACTATCTCCATAATCTTTTCCATTCTATCTTCATTCAAGTCAATTTTGTGTAAAACTAAATCAATATTTTCTTCTACTAGAGCATCCTGAATTCCTTTTAATACTTCAACAAAAAAATGATCAATAAAGCTGGGCACTATCACTGCAACAGCATTTGCCTGCTGTCTGGCCAGATTTTGAGCCACTTTATTTGGTCTGTAATTTAACTCCTGCATTACCTGCAGAATCTTCTTTCTGGTTTTATCTTTCACTTTTTCACTATTATTTAGTACTCTTGATACTGTACCTATTCCTACTTCAGCTTTTTCTGCAACATCATAAATATTAACCTTATTTTTAGACATCTAAATCTACTGTCCTTTCATTATCAAATATTTAATATTATTATACAGTTAATTTAGTGATATTACAAAGTCAGTTTTAAAAAGCTTTTTAATTAAAATAAAGCAAGGCCCAGTTTTGGACCTCACTTTATTTAAAGAGAATTATTTTGAGAATTATTTTGGAAAAGATTTATTTATTTAAAATATCTTCAATTGTTAATTCCAGATATGACAGTTCTTCTTCCGCAGTAGATTCTCCATTTAAAACAGCATGAACTGCCTGGTAAAATCTTTCTGATACTGCACTATACTCTTCGCCTGTTTCAGCTGATGGTCTTGGAATTGTATTTGTAAAGACTTCATAAAGATCACCAAAAAACGGATTGGCTTCTAAAACATCTTCGTCCTCATAAAGATCAGCTATAGTTGGATTAAATGAGCCCTCTACAGCTCTCATTTTCTGAACTTTTTCACTTGTCATAAACATTGCTAGTTCAGCTGCCACCTCAGGATTATCGCTGTATTTATTAACTGCTAAATTCCAGCCACCAAGCACAGCCGAGCTATTTCCATTTTCACCTGCTGGTAAAGGTGCAACATCAAATTTGCCAGCTGTCGCTTTTCCTTCTTCAGACGCTAAAGCATAGACATAAGGCCAGTTTCTCATAAAAGCTGCATTACCAGCCTCAAACATTTTTCTGGAGCTTTCTTCGACCATACCGGTAACACCTGAAGGAGAAATTTCTCCAACCCAGTCTCCGGCCATTTCAACCATTTCGATAGCATTTTCGTTATTGATGGTAACCTCCTGATCTTCATTTACTATTCTACCACCATCGTTAGACCCAACCCACTCTAGAGCATTACAGGTTAGACCTTCATAAGCATTACCCTGCCAGACATATCCCCAGAAATCAGAATTTTCTTCGCGCTCACCTTCCTGAATTGTTTTAGCCATTTCTTCTAACTCAGTCCAGGTTTCTGGAGGACCGTCATAACCATATTTTTCTAGCAAATCTGTTCTGTAATATAATACTCCGGCATCAGTAAACCAGGGCATAGCCACTAATCTGCCATCAACAGTATTGTTCTGAATAATTGATTCAAAATGTTTATCTGCAACTTCCTCGGCCCCATATTCATTTAAATCTAAAAAGTGTTCGGCTAATTCACCAGGCCAGATTACATCTACCTGAAAAACATCAATTTCAGCAGATTCAGCCTCTAAAAACTGCAGATATAAACCTTTTCTATCATCAGATAAATCAGGGGTTTCATAAACTTCAACCTTAACATCTGGATGTTCTTCCTCAAACATTCTTGCTGCTTTTTTAGTAAGCTCAAGTTCTATTCCAACACTACCACCCGCAATAGTAACTTCAGTTTTTTCCTCATCTTCCTGAGCCAGAGCAAAAACACTAAAACCAAAAACTAAAAATAAAACTAATAAAATTGATAAAACTGAGCGAAAATTCTTCATAAAATAAATCCCCCTTATGTTTTATTGTGGAACCGCTTCCATAAATAATTATACCAGTATTATTTGAAAAAGTCAAACAATTTAATCAATTAATTATTTTAAATATATTTGGTCGTTATAAATGCCTGATTAAAATTTTTATCTAAAAGATAATCCTTATAATAGTTAATATTCTTACGAGTCTTAATTAATGAAAACAGCAGACCAGCATTACTAATATCTCCCAGTAGTACAAAACCATTAATCTTATTATCTTTGATGTAAATTTTACGCATAACTTTATGTTTTTTATTTTTAATTACTTCTCCCGCAAGTTCTCCGACCACCATTAATTTATAATTTAATTCCTTCAGTGAATTCATACTAAACTGTTTTTCGTATTTTTTTTCTGCTCCTAGGATATTTAAAGCTGCCCTCTGACCGTGATTGACTGCTACCGGGTGCAGACCATGGATAGTCATCTCTCCAGTTAATAAATCTTCTGTCTGAGCTACATCACCACAGGCATAGATATTCTGATAATTAGACTGCAGGTAACGATTAACAGGGATTCCCCAGCCGTCATTTTCTATACCACTATCAACTATAAAATCAATATTGGGCTTTACTCCTGTAGCAGCAATATAAAAATCAGCTTTTAACTGTCGGCCATCACTTGTAACAATACTCTCCACTTTCTGATCACCAGTAAAGCGATTCCCTTCCGTATTCAGCATTACATTAATCCCCTGTTTTTCTAAGTCTTCGGCTACATAGGAAGCAGTTTCTTTATCTAATAAGCGCGGCATTATCCAGCCCCGGCGGTTTAAAACAGTAGCTTTAATTCCGATTTTAGCCAGACATAAAGCTATTTCCACTCCCAAAAATCCTCCACCAACTATCACTGCTGATTTATTTCCCCTGCGGGCCATTTCTTTTATTTTTTGGGCTCCATAAATATTTTTGAAATTAGTAATTCCTTTTTTATCCGCTCCCTTAACTACCGGAGGAATGTGGAGTGAACTACCGGAAGCTATTAATAACCTATCAAATTTTCTTTTCCGGTTAGCTTCAGTCAGAATATACTGCTGCTCAGGATCTACTGCTGTTACTTTTTCTCCAAAGAAACAGTTAAAATCA
The DNA here is from genome assembly GCA_046541575.1 of Halanaerobium sp. Taxonomy (GTDB): domain Bacteria; phylum Bacillota; class Halanaerobiia; order Halanaerobiales; family Halanaerobiaceae; genus Halanaerobium. The sequence goes on from JBKHDA010000011.1 coordinate 4,451, forward strand.
TAGTGTCTGCAGATATCCCGGCCCTGCCAGTAAAGTAAATCTTCCTGATCATTTATCAAATATTCTCCTAAAGCTGCTGGAGAATAGGGAGGCACATCCTCTGCAGAAAAAATATCTATAGTCCCTTTAAATTTTCTTTGACGTAAAGTCAGGGCAGCAGTCAATCCTGCTGGCCCTGAACCAATAATCACAACACGCATCAAACTATCCCCCTCTTATTCTCCAGCAGCAGTTAAAGTCTCATAAAGCTCTTTAACTGCTTTTACATAAGGTGTATTCATTTCTAATAATGGGGCTACATCAGGCTCATTGCGGTAAACACTTTCATCAAAAGGTAGATAGTGAATATAATCAAAAATTTCTCTTTTCTCTCCGATTCTTTTCCTTACTTTATCCTTATCATTTTCTTCCCGCACTTTATTAACTACCAGATGAATATTTTCAATTTCTAATTGATCTGCTAACTGAGCTGAATGTAAAGCAACCTGGACTGCATTAAAACTGGGCTCTGTAATAATTACAGCATTGCGAAAACCTTCGGCCAGTGAGCGCCCAAAATGTTCAACTCCAGCCTGAGTATCCATTAAAATAACTTCATCTTCTCTTAAATTTATATAACCCACAATTGAATCCAGTAATGAATTTTCAGGACATAAACAGCCTGCGGCAGCCTGAATTACACTGCCGATCACCAGTAGATTAATTCTGTCTTTAATATTCATCCCAAATCTATTAACTACATCTGAGACATCTGGATTTAAATTGAGCATTGCTCCCCAATTTTCTCCCGGCCTTGCTCCAGTTTTCTCTTCAATATAATCTATATTTTCTGAAACAGGAACTATCTGGTCAGCTTTTTCTTCTGGAAAACCTAAAGAAAAGGCAAGATTCTGCTGGGGATCTTCATCTACTGCTAAAACCTGATATTTATCTTCAGCAAAAAACTGTGCTAAAAGAGCAGTCAGGGTGGTCTTACCTGCTCCACCCTTACCTGTAGTCACAACCCTAAAACCATTAATATTTTTCTCAGATTCTAAACCCTCTGCTGCCGAAAAGACTTTCTTTCTTCTTTCTTTTTCCTGGGCTCTAGCTTTTTCTCTGTTCTGACTCATATACCTAATTCCTCCCGCTGACTCAAAATATGTCGCTCAATCATGCGGGCAGCTGCTTTTGGATCAGGTTCAACAGCAAACTTCGCCTTAACCACATCTTCGAGTTCATCAGTTAATAAATCAGTGACTTTTTGACTGCCGTGAGTATTAGGTGGTAATCCGACTACTGTATAGAAACCTGAAGCAACAAAATAGGAGGCAATCGTTAAAGCCTTTTGCGCATACCATTCCGGAGCTGCTCCTGCAGCAGGTAATTGATCAATCCCTACATCTAATGCATTTGCTAATTCACCTGCTAAAGCAAGAATCCGAGAACAGTCAACACATGATCCCATATGTAAAACTGGTGGAATATTTAAACTTTCACAGACCTCCCGCAGTCCATCACCTGCCATTTCAGCTGCTTCGGGAACTAATAAACCTGCCTTGCCAGATGCTACAGCAGCACAACCGGTTTCAACCATCAAAATATCCTTTTTCATCAGTTCTTTAGCCAGATTAACATGACCGTAGTCATGCTGAATCTTAGGATTACTGCAGCCCACTGACCCTACAATCCCTTTAATCTTTCCAGAGGTAATTGCATCAATTAGTGGTTTAAAACTACCCCCTAACTCCTCTTTAATCGCTTCTACAGAAAATCCGGCTACCATTTCCATTGGCTCACAGGGTATTTCTACTTTTTGAGGATTCCTTTCTTTATATGTATCTATAGCCAGCTCGACTATCTCCGCTGCTGTATCATAAGCACTTTCGGGATGAAATTCTTTGTGTACCGCCCCGGGAACTTTTGATTTTTCACTGGTAGAGATTACTTTACTGTGAAAACATTTTGCCACCTGTGGTAGAGAAGGGAAAATACACTGATAATCTATAATCATTGCATCTACTGCTCCTGTAGCCAGGGCCAGCTCCTGATTGAGCATATTTCCAGCCATCGGTATTCCTTTTCTCATCAATAGTTCATTACCTGTACAGCATAAACCGACTAAATTAATTCCTTCTGCTCCAGCTGCTTTAGCCTGATCAACCAGCTCCTGATCATTAGCAGCCTTAACTACTACATCTGATAGGACAGGATTATGACCATGGAGCACAATATTTACCATGTCATCTTTTAAAGTCCCTAAATTAACTGTTGACTTTGTTACTTTAGGGGTTCCAAATAAAATATCTGATAGCTCAGTTGCCATCATTGATCCACCCCAGCCGTCAGCCAGAGAGGTTCTTAAACCATGAAGCAGCATATTGGTATAATCTGCTCCTACTCCCATATGTACTCGATGCATAGCCTCTACTACTTCTCGGTCAATTCCCCGCGGCATAATACCTGCTTGATCCCAGATCTTTCTCGTTTTCTTTGGTGCTCGATCTGTAAAATCTAATTTACCTTTGACCATTCCATATTCAGCTAAAAATAGTTCGCCCATTTCTTTTGCTATCTCGACATTAGAACGACCTTCTACTTCTATGCCAATATCCTGAGCCACATTTTTTAATTTCTCAGTATCTAAAAGTTCATAGCCCTGACTTTGACCATTTGCTGTCTCATAAAAAGTTTCTAATACTTCACGACCATGATCAGAATGTGAAGCTGATCCAGCTGCAATATCATTCAGTAAATTACGAGCAACAATTAAATTTGCATCTGCACCACAGACTCCTCGCTGGGGTCCATCTTCAAACGGATCCACCTGACAGGGTCCCATTTTACACGAGTTACAGCAGATCCCTAATTGACCAAATCCACACTGAGGCTGCTGTTCCTCTAATCTATCCCAGGCCGTTTCAATATTTTCAGCTAAAGTTCTCTTCATGGTCTGTTTTTCATCTTCATCTATTGTTCTTTTATTTACCTTTTTATCTATTTCAGTACTCATACTCTAGAATCCTCCTTATTTTTAGATGATGGTAATGGTCCTAAATGAGCAATTTTCTCCTGTAATTTCTTAAATGCTTTAATATTTTTAGGTATTTCATTATGGTTGCCCCTACCTCTAATTTGACTTGTTATATTTTTGAACAGCTTTGTCTGCCTCTTCTTGCTGACCTCATTCGCTTCAGCATAAATTAAAGCATCAGTTCTACAGGCCTCTACACAGGCCGGCTCTTTGGCTTCCTGCAGTCGTTCAAGACAGTGGTCACATTTGTAAGCAATATCATTACCCCCCTCTTCTAACTGTCGGTAAGCTATAGCGTCATTAGGACAGACCATAGCACACATCCCACAGGAGATACATTTTTCTGCTTCAACCTGCACCGAATCAAACTCCGAATCATGATAAATTGCATCAGTTGGACAGGCATTTTCACAGGGAGCAGGATCACAGTGCTGACATTTATTAGGAAATGTCATTAAGTCAATTCCCAGACCTACCTGTATCCTTGGCTGAGGTTTTGGTTTATCTTTCAGCATTGAATATAAATCTTTAGCTGAAGAATGTTCAACAGCACATGCCATTTCGCAATGCCTGCAGCCTACACATCTTTCTACATCTGCAAATACTACTTTCAATTTTTTTCCTCCTTTAAAGAATAATTATTATTACTATTTATTGCTTATAACACTATAGTTGAATATAGTTATTAAATGTCCTGCAATAATTTTATAAAAATTAAAAATACTAAAGATAATAAAAACCCGGAGCATAAAGCTCCGGGATCTTATTAATTAAATTTGATTTTAATAGCCGCCCATCATGTAATAATCCATTAAGGCGCTATTTTTTAATTTGTCGTGTCTCTGATCAGTATCTGACTTCTGACTTGCCTTTACCTGATCCTTGTGAGCGCGCTTGTGCTTAAAAATAGTTCTCATTAGTAATGCCCCCCTTAATAATTTTGTCAGGGAACATACTCGCTGCACATCTACTTTGTTCCAGATAATAAACCACCGACCTAATAGAAAACTCCGCTACTCACTTTCTGTCGGTTCAACTAAATTATACTACTTTAAAATAATTATGCAAGGCTTTGTGAGAATTTTTTTAAAATTATTTCTTTTATTCTTTAGCACAGTAATATGCTGATATAATTGTCTTTATGCAGGATTTGAAGAATTTAAAAAGAACTATTAATATATTAACTATTAATATTTTAAAGTGAGGTTTTGAGATGAAGAAGCTATTTTTGTTTGTTCTGTTATTACTTTTATTTATTGGTCTTAATACCGGAGTTCTATTTGCACAAAGTAATGAAGAAAATTTATTTAATCAGAATACGACTTTTGAAAAAGGAACATTAAAAGCTAAAATTTTAGAGGCTGAAACTCAGGAGTTTCAGGAGGGAAGAATAAAATACAGTCAAAAATTAAAAATCGAAATTATTTCCGATCAGTACTCAAAAGAAATAATGGAAATTGAAAATAATATTATGCGGGACAGCATCTATGGTGAAAATTTACTGGAAAAAGGAGACAGAATTCTTCTGGCAGCTTTTTATGAAAATGGTGAGCTGGTTGATGTGCAATTTCAGGATCTTTTGCGGGAAAGAGCGCTAATTTATCTGGGATCACTGTGTTTAATTTTGCTCTTAATTATTGCAAAAAAACAGGGTGTCAGAACTATTATTGCTTTACTTTTAACAATGGGAATAATTTTTTTCTATTTGATACCACAAATCGCCGAAGGGGCTGCACCTATTCAGACAGCGGTCTTTACTTCTTTAGTTTTAATTATAATTATTCAGGGTATAATTGGAGGCTTAAAAATAAAATCACTGGCAGCAATTATCGGAACAGCTGCTGGAGTCATCTTTGCCGGAATCCTGGCTTATATTTTTGGAAAAATGGTTGAGTTAAGTGGTTTAAATAGTGAGGAAGCACGACTTCTTTTAGGATCAGAACTGAATTTTGATCCTCAGGGAATATTATTTGCAGGAATTATTATAGGTAGTTTAGGAGCGGTTACAGATGTAGCGATGTCTATTGCTTCAGTTGCCGAAAGCACCTGGGAAAACAGCAAAAAGCTAAGTGTAGCTAAATTATACAAAATTGGTCTGCAGGTTGGAAGAGATATCATTGGAACCATGGCCAACACCTTAATTTTAGCCTATGCCGGCAGCTCTTTATCGCTTTTTATACTTTTTTATCATTTTAGTGAGGGCTGGGTGGAGCTGGTAAATATGGATTTAGTTGCAACAGAAATCATTAGAGGCTTGGCAGGTACAGTTGGCTTAATAATTACTATTCCTGTAACGGCATTTTCAGCTGCTCTTTTATATCATAAATTTGCTTCTAAATAAATTTAGAAAGGGGTGAACTAATGCAAAAAAACAAATTATGTCTCAGATTAACTAATTTAATTTTTCTAATGCTTACTATTCTTGTTAACTTTCTGGCAAATTATCTACCAATTAACGGACTCTCAAGTGGTGAAGTTTCAGACTTTTATAAAAATCCATTTACACCGGCAGGATTTACCTTTTCTATCTGGGGGCTAATCTATACTCTGTTGATTATTTTTATTATTTATCAATTTACAGGCAGAAGTAAAATTAATCAGGAATTTTCCACAGGTCCCTATTTTATTATTGCTTCCTTAGCTAATGCAGGCTGGATTTTTCTCTGGCACTACCGGTTGATTCCATTATCCATGCTGGTAATTTTAATTTTACCATTATCACTTTTTCAGATATTTAAAAGATTAGAGAAATATAAAGATTATTCTCCCGGAGAATATATTGCTTTAAAATTACCATTTAGTATCTATACAGCCTGGGTAACTGTAGCTTCTATTGCAAATTTTATGGCACTTTTAGTTTACTTTAGTAATGATTGGCCGGCTAATTTCCTAAATATCGCAGCAATTATCGGCATTCTGCTTGGGCTTACAGCTGCAATTAAAATTTTAGATAAATACAAAAATATCGCCTTTGCTCTGGTAATCATCTGGGCTTATACTGGCATAATTGGGGCTCAGCTGGACTATCAAGAACCGGTAATGGCAGTTATAATAACTGCCGGAATTTCAATAGTTATTATTTTATTTAAGATAATCTCAGCCTTTCAGTTCAGTACTCAAAGTTAAATTACTTTTTCGGGAATTACAAGTTTTTTTCCATTATGTTCTTTTAAACTTACTTCCACACCATAAACCGAATTAATTTTAGCTGCTGATAAAGAGGAACAGCTGCCGTCAGAAAAAACACTGCCTTCTTTCAGCATAATAATCCGATCACTAAAACGGCTGACCAGTGATAGATCATGCATAGTGACTATTGCTGTTTTGCCGTTTTCTATTTCTGTTCTGATTAAGTTAAAAATCTCCAGCTGATGTTTGAGATCCAGATTATTAGTCGGTTCATCTAAAAGCAAAAGCTCTGCCTGCTGTGCTGCTGCTCTTGCTATAAATACTTTCTGCCTCTGGCCTCCACTTAAATCATTAAGGTCTTTAAAAGCAATATTCTCTAAACCGAGTCTGGAAATAACTTTTGCTGTTATTTTTTTATCTTCAGCTTCTGCCTTCCAGCTGCTGTATGGTTTTCTGCCCATCAAAACTGTCTCAAAAACATTAAGATTAAATTTATCTTCTGCAGCCTGAGGGACATAAGCTATAATTTTAGCCAGCTCTTTTCTGCTGAAATCACCTATCTTTTTTCCTTTAACCTTTATCTTTCCCTGTTGAATATTAAGATAATTATTAATACATTTTAAAAGGGTACTTTTACCAGATCCATTTGGTCCAATCAGGGTGATTAATTCTCCCTTATGGGCTTTTAAATTTATATTTTTTAATACTTTTTCCTTACCATACGCAAAATTTAAAGCTTCAATTTCTAAAATCACCAGATCTGCCTCCCTTTAATGATTAGATAAATAAACAGTGGTGCTCCTAAAAACGCTGTTAAAACTCCCACCGGTAAAACAACCGGTCTAAATAATGTCCGGGCCAGATTATCGGCAATAATCAAAAGCAGCCCTCCAGCCAGAGCAGAATTTAAAAAAAGCTGGCGCTGATTTCCAGCAGCAATTTTTCTGATCATATGGGGAGTTACCAGCCCAATAAAACCAATTACTCCCACAAAAGAAATAATAACTGCTGTTAAAATAGAAGACACTGTCATTGCAAATAAGCGCAGACGCCTGGAATCAACTCCAAGACTTGCTGCAAGCTCATCACCTGAATTTAAAACACCATAATTCCAGCCCTGATAAATAAAATAAATCAAACTCAATAAAAGCACAGCCAGAATTATAAAAAACTGATTCCAGTTTGTCCTGCCGGGATCACCAAAGGTCCAGTAGATAACTGAAGCCAGTTCTAAATCATCTGCAAAAAATTCTAAGGCTGTTGTCCCTGCTGTAAATAAAGAGGAAAGTGCAATTCCTGCCAGAACAATACTTTCTCTGCTTGCCTGCTGTTTTTTACTGATCATCAAAACAATAATAACAGCCAGCTGTGAAAAAACAAAAGCCGAAACCGCCGGTAAATAGATCCCATCCAGAAAAGATAGTACTGGTATTTGACTGAGATCAAGCACTACAATTGCAAATGCAGCACCAAAAGCTGCAGCATGAGAAATCCCAAGTGTAAAAGGAGAAGCAAGTGGGTTTTTTAAAATACTCTGCATTACTACTCCTGCCAGTGCCAGTCCCATACCTGCTGACAGAGCTGTCAAAACAGCAGGCAGCCTGATATTCCAGAGTATATTATAAATCATTCCTCTTTCTCCCTCAAAAATCACTCTAATTAAATCATTTAATTCCAGCCTGGAAGCACCTACAAAAACTGAATAAACTGCAGCAAAAATTATTAATATTACTAAAGATAAACTAAGAAACAAAATCCGCCTATTATTATTTTTTTCTTTTTCTAGAATCTCTTCTTCTATACTTGAATTATTATTATTCATTAATTTACCTCTTTATTAAAATCAATTTAAATTCATCTTTTTAAATCCACCAAAAATATCTTCCATTTCAGAATAGACATCTTCTCCCAAAAACTTCTGATAAATCTGATCTGCCTTTTCCACCGGGTTTAGATCTTTAAACTCCTCTGGATATACTATTTTGGCAATATAATAAGCATCAGCAAGCATAGTCCCGAAATTAGTTGTATAATGATTATAAGGTAAAAGCTGGTAGATTTCATTATTCTGATAGGCCTTAAGATATTTAAATTCTTCTCTGCTTAAATCATTTTTTACCAGTTTTATACCACCCTGATCAACAAAAATTAACCCTGGATCTTCCAGCAAAAGTCTTTCTTTACTAATTGTAAAATTACTTTTATTTTCTGCTTCAATAATATTTTTAAGACCCAGATACTTAAAAGGTGGATAATTAGCTTCAGTTGAGTTAATCCCCTGGGCTCCTTTATTCCCGATCCCCCCAATATAGACACTTTTCGCTGTTGATAAATCTTCACTTATCTCTTTTAATTCAGATTTTTGCTGATCAAAAAAATCAATTAATTCTTCTGCTCGTTCATTTTTATTTAAAATCTCTGCCATGAAATTAAGAGCTGCTTTAAAATCTTTTTCGGTCATTGAACCAGGAGAGCCATCATTTATTGAAATTGTAGGTGTTTTAGTTTTATCCTCCAGATTATCCAGCTCAGCTTCAGTTAAATAGGAAGCAATTATTAAATCCGGCTCCTGGGCAGCTATTAATTCTGCATCTCCTCCAAACTGAGGCCCAATTACCGGAAGCTCTAATAACTCAGGCCTGGCTAAAATATAAGGCCTCTTTTGATTTCTTTTTTCAAATTCTTCAACTCCTACAACCCTATCTTCTGCCTTAAGATAAACAACCAGCCTCAGGGCGCCCGGCCCAACTGCAGCAATCCTTTCTACTTTTTCGGGAATTTCCACTTTTCTTCCTGCCAGATCTTCTATTTCTGCTGCATTAACAGCAGTAGAAATAATTAAAATTAAAACTGCTGCTAGTATTATTTTTAATCTATGATTCTTTAAATATTTCAATTATTTTTCCACTCCTTCTATTTTAGTTACTGTCAATTTCCCGTGCTTAACTCCCTTCAAGGCAATCAATCTGGAACTTATTTTCTGCAGTTTACTCTGCTGACCTTCTACAACAATTACTTCCAGACAAAAATCTCTATTTAAATGAAGGTGGAGATTGCTTTTGAAAAGACAGTGATATTTATGCTGAATATGAGTCATTCTATCACTTAAACCACTCTGATGATGATCATAGATTAATGTTATAGTACCCACAACATTTTCATCTTTTTTTGCTTTTTCTTCTTCAATAATTTTGTTTCTGATTAAATCTCTAATTGCCTCAGAACGATTATTATAACTATCTTTATTTATCTCATCAAATTTTTTAAGTAATTTTTCTTCTATGGAAACTCCAAAGCGCTTGAGTTCTGACATTAAAATCCACCTTTCGTAACACCAAAAATTTATTCGTGCTACTTTCATATTTCTTGATAATCTGAATAATTCCTGCTTTCTAAAAGAAAAAAAGTGCCAGCAGCTGGGTTTAATCCAGTTTGCTGACACTTTTGAACTGCTATATTTTAAAACAATTTTTCTGCTGCTTCCTTTTTTAAGAGATCATAAACATCCTGCAGCCTGATATCTTCTCTCTCTGCAATTTCTCTGCACTGCTCATATTCTGGAGAATACTTAATTAAATCTCCTTCATAATAAGCAGCTTTAATTGTCACTTTACCTACTGTAGAATCCAGCTCAAAGTATTTGCGCTGCAGACAGCTTCTCTCCACCTGCCTGTGTCTAATACCTAAAGTTGTAGTTTCTTTAAAAATTATCTCTTCCAGCTCTTTACGTTTTTCCTGAGCTGTAAGTACAGTCATCTTTTGAGCCGGACGATTCTTTTTCATCATAATATTTGTCAGATAAACATCTTTCGCTCCTGCATTAAGCAGTTTGGGGAAAAGATAAGAATAAATCTCTCCACTCATATCATCGATATTTGTTTCTAAAATTAATAGCTTTTTTTCATTTTTTTTTTAGCCTGATAAACCCGCAGCAAATTTGTTATTTCAAAATCTTTCTTGCCGGCACCATAGGCAATTTTTGTTATTTCAACTTCCGGCAGCTGGATAAATTCTTCCGCAAGAGTTTTTATGATAGCAGCTCCAGTTGGTGTAACCAGTTCTCCTCTAACTCCAGTAGAATAAACCGGTACATCTTTTAAAATTTCAATTGTTGCCGGAGCCGGGACCGGTATTCTGCCGTGAGCAGCATCCACAAATCCAGTTCCTAAAGCTACTGGAGAAGCATAAATGTGATCAGGATTCAGCATTTCAATTAAAACTGCAGCTCCCACAATATCTACTATAGAATCTACCGCTCCTACTTCGTGAAAATGAACCTCACTGATATCTTTATTGTGAACCTTTGCCTCAGCTGCTGCTACCTCTGCAAAAATATCAATACTTAATTTTTTTACCTGCTGACTTAAGTCACTCTGATTAATTAATTCCTTAATATCATTAAAATTTCGGTGAAGGTGTTCACTGCTCTGACTGTGGGAATGCCCTTTCCCATGACTGAGCTGATGATTATGATTATCATGATTGTTTCCATGCTCAGAATGGCTTTGATCATGATTGCCGCAGCCATTACAGCCTCCTGCCTGATGAGAATGATCATGTTCCTGATCTTTATGACTGTGTTCATGTTCAGAATGATGATTATGGTAATCCGGGTGACTGTCATCTTCTAAAATAACTTTAAAATCGGCAGCTGTAATTCCATTTTTTTGTACAGTTGAAATTTCAATTTCATAACCATCAAGTTTTAATTTTTTTAACTCATTTAAAAATTTATTCTGATCTAATCCCAGATCAAGCAGAGATGCAATTGTCATATCTCCACTTATTCCAGATTTTATATCAAAGTATAATATATCTTCCATCTTATCCTTCCTTTCTAGCTTTTTCTATCTGTAAATTAATAGTACTGGCCAGATAAGCAGCTCCAAAACCATTATCAATATTAACCACTCCAATTCCACTGGCACAGCTGTTGAGCATTGTTAAAAGTGCAGAAACCCCACCAAAATTAGCTCCATAGCCAATACTTGTGGGTACAGCAATTACCGGTTTATCAACCAGTCCACCAACTACACTGGCTAAAGCTCCTTCCATCCCGGCTACTACAATAATCACCTCTGCCTGATCTAATTTATCCAGATTCCCAAGCAGACGGTGAATTCCAGCTACCCCAACATCATATAACCTCTCAACTGAATTACCTAGAGCTTTGGCAGTAACTACTGCTTCCTCAGCCACCGGCATATCGGAAGTTCCACCGCTGACAACTAAAATTTTACTCTTAGTTTTTTTAAGCTTCTGTTTTTCTATAAAAACCATCCTGGGGCGTTCATGATAAACCGCCTCAGGAGCAATTTTTTTAAGCCGCTGATATACTTCTCTGCTGGCTCTGCTTGCCAAAATATTGTTCTCATGTTTCAGCATTTCCTCAACAATACCTTCTATCTCATCTAAAGATTTTCCCTCACAAAAAATAACCTCCGGAAAACCATTGCGCAGACTTCGGTGATTATCTACTTTGGCAAACCCCAGATCTTTAAAAGGGAGGTCTTTTAGAGAAGAGGCTGCAGCATCTACCTCAAGCTCACCACTTTTAACCTTTTCTAAAACAGCTTTAATATCTTCTTTATTCATCTTTAGCCTCCAGAATTTCTTTATTCATACTTCCACTTTTATAAGCCGATAGATCTAAAGTAACATATTGAAAACCTAATTTCTGTAATTTATCAGACAATTTGTCCATTAAATTAAGATCTAAAATTTTATTTCTGTCCGCTTCTGATAATTCTATCCGGGCCAGATTGTTGTGGTCCCGAACTCTAAACTGATGGAATCCATTTCTGCGCAGCAGTTCTTCTGCCAGTTCAATCTTTTCTAATCTCTCAGCTGTAATCTGATTATCATAGGAAACCCGGGTAGCCAGGCAGGAAAGACTCGGCTTATTCCAGGTTACAAGTCCTAAATCTTTAGAAAGCATTCTGATTTCTTTTTTGGTCAGATTGGCTTTAAGCAGTGGGCTTTTAACTCCCAGTTCCTGTAAAGCCTTACGACCGGGCCTGTAGTCCCCGGTATCATCAAGATTAGACCCTTCAACTACTGTTCTAACCTCAGCATAATCTAAGATCTGATTAAAAATTATCTTTTTGCAGTAATAACAGCGCTCAGCCGTATTTTCAACGGCTTTTTCCAGTTCTTTGAGCTCAATTTCAAGCTGCTGATGCTCAAAATCTAATTCCTGCACCAATTTCTCAACTTCCTTTATTTCTCGGTCAGGGACAAAAGGAGTCTTAACTGATACCGCTTCAAATTCTGCTCCTGCTTCTTTTGCTGCAGCTGTTAAAAAAGTACTGTCAACTCCTCCTGAAAAAGCAATTACAAATGGTTCCAGCTCTTTTAAATTATCTATTAATAAATTGTACTTATCTTTTGTGGTTATTATAGACATCATAATTCCTCCTGATTAATGGGTAGGTGGTACAAGTGATTTTTTATCATAACCTATTAAATCTTTCCGGCCTGCCATTTTTAAAGCTTTTCGCACTATCTGCTGGTTTTCCTTTTTATGATACTGCAGCAGTGCTCTCTGCATTTTTTTTGCTTCAGCAGACTTTGCCACATAGACTTCTTTCATTGTCCGCGGATCATAACCGCTGTAATACATAGCAGTAGCCATTGTACCTGGGGTCGGATAAAAATCCTGCACCTGATCTGGATGATGGTTAATATCCCGCAAATATTCTGCCAGCTCGACCGCATCTTCCAGCCGGCTGCCGGGATGGCTGGAAATAAAATAGGGAATTAAATACTGTTCTAATCCAATTTCTTCATTAACCTGATAAAAGGCTTTTCTAAATTTATCAAAGACCTCTATTCCAGGTTTACCCATATAGCTTAAAACATCATCTGAAACATGCTCTGGAGCAACCTTCAGCTGTCCACTAACATGATGTTCTGCAAGCTCTTTTAAATATTTGCGGCTCTCCTCATCTTCTAAGAGATAGTCAAAACGAATTCCGGAGCGGACAAATACCTTTTTAACTTTAGGCAGTTGGCGCAGTTCTCTTAAAATCTCAAAATACTCTTCATGATCAACTTCTAATTTGCTGCAGGGGGCGGGAAACATACATTCTTTACCCTTACACATGCCGCGTGAAAGCTGATCTGTACAGGAAGGATGGCGGAAATTAGCTGTAGGTCCCCCAACATCATGGATATATCCTTTAAAATCATCCATCTCAATTATTTTTTTAGCTTCTTCGATCAATGACTCTTTGCTGCGGGCTGTCATCATCTTTCCCTGATGAAAAGAAATAGCACAGAATGAACAGGCACCAAAACAGCCGCGAGAACTGACCAGACTGAATTTAACTTCTTTAATTGCCGGTACTCCGCCATCTCTCTCATACATGGGATGATAATCTCGCTGATAAGGCAGAGTATAAATATGATCCAGCTCTTCCTGATTTAAAGGCTCCACCGGAGGGTTCTGGACCAGATAGCGGTTTCCATGTTTTTGCACCAGCTGCTGACCTCTGATTGGATCCTGCTCTAAATATTCTATTTTATAGGCATAAGCATACTGCTTTTTATTATTTTTCACTTCCTCATAAGAAGGCAGCAGCTCATAGTCATATAATGATTCCAGTTCATCTGCTATAAAAGCTGTCCCAGGCAGATAATTAATATATTTAATCTCAAGCCCTGCCTCCAGGTTTTCTGCAATTTTTAGAATCTGTTTTTCTCCCATCCCATATACTAAAAGATCAGCTCTGCTGTCAAAAAGTAGGGAACGGCGGACACTATCATCCCAGTAATCATAATAAGCAAAACGGCGCAGGCTGGCTTCAATACCGCCAATAATAATTGGGATATCTCCATAGGCTTCTCTAAGACGGTTGCTGTAGACTATTGTCGCTCGATCCGGTCGCTGACCGCTTTCTCCACCAGGTGAATAATTATCATAACTGCGGCGGTTTTTGGAAACTGAATAATGATTAACCATCGAATCCATATTACCAGCAGTTACTAAAAATCCATATTTAGGCTTACCCAGTTTTTTGAAATCTGCTGTCGATCTCCAGTCCGGCTGAGCTATTATTCCAACTTTAAAACCGGCATCCTCCAGCACCCGGGCAATAATAGCGGTTCCAAATGAAGGGTGATCAAGATAGGCATCTCCACTGACAATAATAAAATCCAGTTTCTCCCAGCCTCGTTTGCGCATATCATCTTTTGAGATTACCATAAACTGATCCCGAGGATTTTCTAATTCTTTTTCTTTCTCATTCTTATTTAAATTTTGTTTTTTCTTTTCCATTTAATTTATCAGTAACTCCTTTATTGTACACTGCTTTATATGATTTTAACACTTAAAAAAATCCAAATTTTTTCAAAAAAATTTTGAGCTTAATCTAATAATAAAATTTAGAAATCGTTTTTAACTGATTAATCTACTAATTATTATAGCAGAAAAAGCTGTCTAAATCGAATTTACAGCCAAATGATTGTTTTCACATCTTTTTATTTAGAAAAACAAAACCCCTGAACATTTCTGCTGAAGTAAATCAGTCAAAAATTATCAGGGGCATAACTTTAATTTATTATAGTAAATTAAACTATTTAAACTACTTTTTGTTTTATGAAGCCAGATTAGCAAAAATGAAAATACTAAGCATATAAATCAGATAAAAAGCTGCAGCTGTTACAGTAATTTTATTGAAAATCTTAATTTTACTATTGGAAGTAATACCTGCTTTAATCTCATCTGCAGTCGGCATTACCTCAGGCAGTCCCTTTCTTTTTGCATCATATTTATTTAAGAGAACTGTTAAAATTATTGTCAGTAGAAAAGCAGTAGTTAATAAAATTACAACAGAATCAATACCTAATGCATATAAAACAAGAGTAAAGATTGTTACTCCAGCAGCGGTTAAAGCATAAGGAATCTGTGAACTAACATGATCAATATGATCAGAGCCGGCAAAAATTGAAGACATTACTGTTGTATCAGAAATTGGGGACACATGGTCTCCAAAAATCGCTCCTCCAAATAAAATCCCCATCAATACCGGCACAATACTGAATCCTACCAGTTCATAACCTGTGGAAACGGCAATCGGAGTTAAAATAGCCATTGTACCCCAGGAAGTTCCGGTGGTAAATGAAATAAACATTGCAGCTATAAAGATAACTATCGGCAGTGCCCGGCCGGGCAGACCAATATTCATCAGAATATTTACTACATATTCTGCAGTTCCAACCTGCTCAGTTGCATGACCAATTGTCCAGGCTAAAATAATAATAGCTGCAGCAATAACCATCGTTTTAAAACCATCAATTACTGTATCACTGGCCTCACTCAAAGACATTGTTTTATAAGCCAGGGCTCCAACAAGAGCAAAAAAGACAAAAGCAAAAGAGCCATAAAGTAGAGCCAGGGCAATATCTGTTTCCTGAAAGGCCTCTGCAATACTTACTCCAGCCTGATAACCATCACCAAGCCACCACATTGAAAAAACACTTACTGCTAATAAAGAAATAATTGGCAAAAAGAAATTCATCAGCTTCGGATTCTTTTTACTCTGCTCACCTACATCAGTACTAATATCTGACAGTGCTTCTGCTCCATCCTTCATCAATTTTCCTTCTTTACGAGCCCGCCATTCTGCATCCAGCATCGGTCCATAATATCTCTGAGTGACTGCTACAAAACCGACCATAAAAAATGCTAAAAGACAGTAAAAATTCCAGGGAATTGATTTTAAAAACACTGCATAAGGAGTAACTCCAATCTGTTCAGCAGTTATCCCCGCAGCAGTAAATCCGGTAGCGATCATCGATACCTGATAACCGATCCAGTTTGAAACAGGACCAAAAGTTGTAACAGGAGCCGTTGTAGAATCTAATATGTAGGAATGTGCTTCTCTTGATGTTTTATTTTTTATACTAACATCACGAGTCGCATTCCCGGTCACAATTGTACTTGTATAGGAATCAATAAAAATAAACATTCCAATCATCCAGGTTAAAATCTGCGAATCTCGCGAAGTTTTAACTGCACTGCCCATCCAATTTTCTAAAGCCAGCACACTTCCGGATTTATAAATTAAAGCAGCACCTGCTCCCATCAGCATAATAAGTATCAAAAATTTTGCATTCCAGGGATCATTAACGGTATTCACAATCCAGCGCAGGGATAATGAAGTTGCAGAAATCGGATTCCAGCTGCTGATAATCAAAGCTGCAGACCAGACACCGGCAAATAAAGAAATAAGTACCTCCCTGGTATACATTGCTAATAAAATAGCTAATAATGGCGGAATAATTGATAAAAACCCAACAGTTTCTCCACTAATAATAATTACCTCCTTCTTTTTTTATTACTTTAATAGACTGAATTACAGCTTGATTTTATCTAATTTTATGACATTTGTAAAGTATAAACTATATTTGAAAGCTTAAAACAGAAAAACCCCCACTCAGAATAATGAGTGGAGGCTTTTTTATTTCCGACTTTTTTCGACTTATATCGGGTGGTACACGGCACCAGTACGTTTTATTCTGCTATAATTCTATCTTCAACTTCTGGAGCTACAGGAGCATTAGCTTCCATGTATTCCATTAATACTTCTTCTAAACCTCCAGCTTCACTAACTATAGGAGCATCTTCAAACATTGAATAACCATCTCCACCAGCTTTCATGAAGTCATTAGTAGCCACTGTATACATTTTATCTTCATCCAGTTCTTCTCCGCCAACCCATACTTTCTGAATTCTATTTCCAGCTTCTGCTTCACCATCAAAAGTAAATTTAATTCCAGAAACCTGGGGGAATAATCCTTCAGTTGCAGGGTATTCGGAAACACCATGCTCTAAAGCAGCTTTCAGATCAGCACCACTTAATTCTATTAACATTGTTGTATTACCAAATGGAAGTACTGTGATAACATCACCCTGAGTTACTTCTCCTTCTTCAATTGAAGCACGGATTCCACCACCATTGGTAATTGCTGCATCTGCATCAAATTTATCTCTCATAGCATCAGTAATTAAATTACCAAGATTTGTTTCACCGGTACGGACATTTTCTCTGGCTCCATCAAGTTCTACAGCAGTTTCACCAACTACCTGAGAAGTAATTATTTCATTGGCTCTATTTATTCTATCAACAACTTTAGAAATTATATAATCTTCTTCAACATCTGCTGTATCTTCCCTGGGAATTAAATTAGCCTTTAAATCAGTTACATTACCACTATCAACAGTTAAATCTACATAACCAAGATATTTCGAATATTCACCAGCCATTACAATCATCGTATCATTAACCATCATGCCTTCTTCTAAAACATGATGACTGTGACCGTCAATAATTAAATCAATACCGGATACTTCTTCTGCCACCATTTCACTGGTATATTCACTGCCTTCACTAATACCTAAATGAGTCAGGCCAACAATTACATCAACCTGATCTTTTAACTCATTTACTACTTCATTAGCTGAAACTATTGGATTTTCAAAAACTAAACCTTCTACATTTTTAGGATGTGTTTTATAGGCTGTCTCAGGAGTTGCCAGTCCAAATATACCAACTTTTACCCCATCATATTCTTTAATAATATAATCTTTTGTATATGGTATTTCTTCTTCATCTTCTCTAACTAAATTAGCAGCTAAAAAAGGAAAGTTACTCATCTCATCTAATTCTTCTAATCTATCCTGACCATAATTAAAATCATGATTTCCCAGGGTCAGAGCATCAAGCTTCATTAAATCTAAAATATGGCTGATCGATTCACCCTCATTTATATTGGCAATAGTCTGACCGTGAAAGCTGTCTCCTGCATCTAAAAACATCACATTTTCCTTTTCTCTTCTGGCTTCCTTAATCAAAGTTGCCATTTTTGCATAACCCATACTGCCCGCATAGTCATCCTCTTCTACTCTGGAATGAACATCATTAATATGATAAATCCTTAAGTCAACCTCTTCCGCCAGAATAGTAAAAGACAGGGTCACCACTAAAATCAGAGTTAACAAAGTAATAGATAATTTTTTGAACTTCACAAATTCCACCTCCATATTTTTTGAAAATTGTTTCCTCTCATATATATTATTTGCGATAAAACTCAACTTTCCTGCCTCTTAAAAAATATTATGCTGAATATTTAGACATTTCTCAAAATTATCCTGCTAAAAATAATTTTATTATTATTTGGTGAATTTCAGATTAAAAGATATAATAATAAATAAGATAAATAGCAAAAATTAAGATTGTAATTAATTCAAAAATCATATTTCTAGGAGGAAAAAAATGAATAATGATTTAACAGCTGTTCAGGGAATAAAGGTTGGTAATGCTGATGACCAGGAGGCTGGGACTGGCTGTACAGTAATTTTAGCTGACGGCAGCTTTACAATTGGAGCTGAAGTACGGGGTGGAGCACCGGGAAGCAGAGAAATCGCTCTAACTGACAGCAGAGCTGCAGTTGATAAGGCTAATGCTGTATTCTTAAGTGGGGGAAGTGCCTACGGACTTGATGCAGCCGGTGGAGTTATGAGATATTTAAAAGAAAAAAATACTGGCTTTCAAACCGCTGGTGGTGTTGTACCCATAGTCCCGGCGGCAGTTATCTATGATTTAGAATACAAAAGTAATGATTATCCGGATCAGGATATGGCCTATCAGGCCTGCATTAATGCCGGCACTTTTGCTCTACCAGCTAAAAGTATTGGTGCTGCTGCCGGTGCTACCTGCGGCAAGATTATGGGAATGGGAAATGCAGATAAAACCGTACTCGGCCATGCTGCTCAAAAAACTGGAGCGCTAATCGTTTCTGCTCTGGCAGTGGTTAATGCCTTTGGAGATCTTAAAAATCCTGAAAATGGAGAAATTATAGCTGGAGCCAGAGATCAAAATGGAAATTTTATCGATACGGAAAAGCAGATTATCAATCAGGCAGAAATCAATCTCGGTTTTAGGAGAGAAAATACAACCCTGATTGTGGTGGCAACCAATGCCAGCTTAAATAAAGCAGAAGCCAACCGTGTTTCCATGATGGCTCACAGTGGTTTAAGTCGGACAATTTATCCTGTCCACACTCTTTTAGATGGTGACAGCATTTTCACTCTGGCTTCCAACCAGATTCAGGCTGACCTTAATCAGATTGGCATTACTGCTGCGGAAGTAGTAAAAAAAGCAGTTATAAAATCTGTAATATAAAGCCTTAAAAATTAGGACTACGTTCTTTTTTAGAAATCGTTTTTGATAAAATTTGAAAAAATCCTATAAATTTAATATACTATAATATGTAAATTAAAAACCTGTTCACTTTGTCTTTTTAAAATATTAAATTCTTAAAAATTTAAAGGAGGAAATTATGTTAAATAATAAAGAGAATTTAAGTTTAACAGATCGATTTTTAAATCGAATCGAAAGAACCGGAAACAAATTGCCACATCCCGTTATTTTATTCTTTATTTTATCTGCTTTTGTATTAGTCTTATCCTGGTTTGTCAGTTTGTTTGAAGTTGCCGTGACTCATCCGGGTACAGGTGAAACCATTAGAGCTGTCAATTTACTTTCAAAAGATGGTATACGAAGAATATTTACTGAAGCGGTTAGTAATTTTACCGGCTTTGCTCCGCTGGGTGTAGTACTGGTAGCAATGTTGGGTGTTGGAATTGCAGAAAAGTCAGGCTTGATTTCTGCTGTACTTAAAAAAACAGTTTTAAGTGCACCTGATAAATATATTACAGCTGTTGTAATTTTTGCGGGAGTTATGTCCAATATAGCCTCAGATGCTGGTTATGTTGTTCTGGTGCCCTTAGGAGCTGTTATTTTTGCAGCGAAGGGAAGGCATCCAATTGTTGGTCTGGCCGCTGCTTTCGCCGGTGTTTCTGGAGGTTTTAGTGCCAATCTGCTGATCTCAACTCTGGATCCATTACTGGCCGGTCTTTCTCAGGAAGCAGCTCAGCTTATTGATTCAGGTTATACCATTCCACCAACAGTAAATTATTACTTTATGGTGGCCTCAACCTTTGTAGTTACAATTATTGGTACCTGGGTGACCGAAAACATTGTTGCTCCTCGTTTTGGAGAATATGAGGGCGAACATGAAGAAAAATTAGATGAAGTTACAGCCGAAGAAAATGCCGGAATTAAATCAGCATTAATTTGGCTGGGAATTACTCTGGTAATTATTTTACTGATGACTGTTCCTCAAAATGGAATTTTAAGAAGTGATGAAGGTAATTTAATAATGGGTTCAACTCCCTTTGTTGGAGGTATGGTTCCTTTAATTGCTATCTTCTTTTTTGTGCCAGGACTGGCTTATGGTAAGAAAACCGGTTCAATTGCAAATAGTGATGATATAGCACAATATTTGGATGAAACTATGGCTGGTATGGGAGGATATATCACCCTTGCTTTTGCCGCCGGTCAGTTTGTTGCTTATTTTAACTGGTCGAAGTTAGGAACTATTCTGGCAATTGGGGGTGCAGAATTTCTACAGTCAATTAACTTTACCGGACTACCTTTAATTATTCTGTTTATTATAGTAGCTGGCTTTATTAACCTCTTTATTGGAAGTGCCTCTGCTAAATGGGCGATTATGGCTCCGGTCTTTGTGCCAATGTTAATGCAGCTTGGATATTCGCCGGAATTTGCTCAGATGGCCTATAGAATTGGTGATTCAACAACAAATATCATTACTCCCCTAATGCCTTATTTTGCAATTATTATTGCCTTTGCCCAAAAATATGATGAAGACATTGGAATCGGTACTTTAATTTCAACTATGGTCCCTTATTCAATTGCCTTTATGATCGGCTGGACAATTCTACTTGTCATCTGGTTTATCTTTAATTTACCAATAGGTCCAGGAGGAATTTTATTCTATTAAATAACACTAAATATGTTTATGCATTAAAAAAACGGCCTTTATTAAAGGCCGTTTTTTCATTTATTAAATTTCTTTCAAGAATTATACTAATTTTAAGTACTTAATAATTTAAATTAAATAATCTATTTAATACTTAACTCTTTTTCCGGTAACAATAAAGATAGTTTCTTCACCAATATTAGTTGCATGATCTCCTACTCTTTCTAAAGATTTAGCCAAATTGATGTGCTGAACTATCTGTTTAATCTCTTCTCTATCCTCTATTTTGCTAATCATTTTTATAGCTTTATGATAAATATCTTCATAAAGATTATCTGCTTTTTCATCCATTCGGCAAGCTGCTTCTGCTAGATCCGCATTTCTGGTAGAAAATGATTCTAATACTACATCCAGCATATCAGTTACAATATCAGCGAGTTCTGGTATCATTATTAAAGGTTTCATAATTCCATCATGTTTTAATTCAAGTAAAATCTCTGCTATATTAGTTGCCTGGTCTCCTATTCTCTCTAAGTCACCTGCGATTTTAATCATGGCAATACTAAACCAGGTATCAGCTGCCAGGGGTTGATCCAGGGTTAACAAGCGTGAAACCTCTTCTTCTATTGTAATTAAATAATTGTCCAGAACATCATCTCTTTCAATTACTTCATGAGCTTTTTCAAAATTCAAATCATCCATTGCTTTAAAAACCTGCTGCAGCATATCCTCTGCAACTTCACTCATATCACTGAGATCATTAAGAAGCTGTTCACGCTTTTTTTCATACACCTGTTCCATTGGACTCACTCTCCTCTTTTAAATTTAATAAAGTTAAGTTTATTAATAGATTAATTACGTCATATTAAAATATTCTTGACAGAACCATAAAATCCTGCCTTTTTTTAAATTTAATTTAAGCAAATATTTCTCGAGCTGTTTTTTCAATATGTTTTACAGCATAACGAATATCTTCTAAACTTAAATCCAGATGGGTAACAGCACGCAGCTTCCCCTCTAATCTGCTGAGCCTAATTCCCTTTTTAAGTAGTTCATCTGCAAATAAATCTGACTTTCCTTCTGCAACAGAAAAAAGTACAATATTGGTTTCAACTTTAGTCGGATCAATCTCCAGTCCTTTTTGGTCAGCAATAGTTTCAGCCAGCATTTTAGCATGTTTATGATCTTCTTTTAAGCGGGCAACATTGTGCTCTAAGGCAAAAATGCCACCGGCTGCTATAATTCCTGCCTGCCTCATAGCTCCACCCAGCCTCTGTTTCCAGAAACGAGCCTTTTCGATAAATTCTGCCGATCCAGCAAGTACTGATCCAACCGGAGCACCCAGCCCCTTGCTTAAATCAAGCCAGATTGAATCAAAATACTGACCATATTCGGCCGGGTCAACTTCTGCCTCAACTGCAGCATTCAACATCCTAGCTCCATCCATATGCATCTTCAAATTGTTTTCGCCAGCAATTTCTGCTATTTCCTTAATTCTCTGAAGAGGCCAGATCCGACCACCACCTAAATTGGTTGTCTGTTCAATAGAAATAACCCTTGTCTGTGGACTATGATAGTCTTTTTCTCGAATCGCATCCTTAACCTGCTCAGCAGTGAAAATTCCGCCTTCTCCATTAAGAGGCTTTACTGAAACGCCTGAGATAACAGCCAGAGCTGCACTCTCATAGTGAATTGGATGTGCTGTCTGATCCATAATTATCTCATCACCCTGACTGGTATGGACAGCAAAAGAAATCTGATTTGCCATCAATCCTGAAGGTAAATATACAGCATCATCCTTACCCAGCATTTCAGCAGTCATTCGACAAAGGCGGTTAACACTCGGATCTTCTCCCAGCTGCTCATCTCCAACTTCTGCTTCGGCCATAAATCTTCTCATATCCTGAGAAGGTCTGGTACCAGTATCACTAAATAAATCAACTTTAATTTCCATTTTTGAATCCCCCAATTTAAATTTTGTTTGCATTTTAAAATATGTACCCGCTAAATTAACTGTTAAAATATAAGTGATAATATTAAATAAAAAACTAAACCCCCGCTGACAGTATAAAAGATGTTTTTAGTCTTATATGCAAGCACTAAAGTCGGGAAAAAAGCAGCAAGGGATGTGTTTTCCAGACTTAAATAAAGGCTGCCGTTCTTTAACAGTATCGAAGGTGCAAGTAAAGCTGCCAGCACTGCTGCCGGAATATAACTCAGCCAGAGCACAACTTTTTCGGGCAGCTCTTTATTTCCAAGTAATGCCAGCGGAAGCACCCTTGGTATAAAAGTTACAATCACCATTCCAAAAATCATAAGTACAAAATTAACTGTTCCCACTGATATACACCCCTAAAAAAGCAGCCAGTACTGTTGCCAGAATAATATTCCAGCTGCCAGCAATAGTTAGCGCAAAAAAAAGTGACAAAAGAGCAGAAAAAAGAGCAACAATTATTTCACTTCGAGAGCTGATCTGCATTACCAGCAGTACAACAAACATTGCCGGCAGTACAAAATCGAGAGCTCCTCCACTGCCAAAATTAATAAACTCTGTCAAAAAAGCACCTGCAGCAGAGCTGAAGACCCAGCCCAGATAGGCAGTAAAACCCAGACCAATAAAATATCTCTGCTTTTTCTTTTTGCTCTCTATTTTACTCATAGCAACCGCAAAAGACTCATCTGTTACCAGAAATCCTAAAAAGGGATAATAATAAAGCGGCAAATTTCTTAAATGAAGACTTAAAGAAGCAGATAATAAAAGGTGACGCAGATTGACCAGAAAAGTCATGGCAACAATAGCTGCGGCGGCTGCTTCAGCAGCAATCATCTCGATTGCAACCAGCTGTGATGAACCCGCAAAGACAAAAACAGACATCGCTGAAGTCTGCAGTGGGCTTAGACCTTTATTGACAGCAAGCATTCCATAAGCAAGCCCAATTGGAAGATAACCTAAAATAATTGGTAAAGCATCTTTGACTCCACTTTTTAAACTTGAATCATTTAATTTTGCAGTCAAAGTTTTATTTACTATATTTTTTTCTCTCTCAGACATAAATCTGATCTACTCCTTTAAAAAACAAAGTATTTATTGGAAAAATATGGTTCAGCAAACGGTTGGTGTACACTTAATCCAGCTGTCTGGGATCAAGAGCATCACGCAGAGCATCTCCCAGCAGATTAAAGCTTAAAACTGTAATAATAATTGCCAGACCGGGAAAAATAGACATCCATGGTGCCTGGACTAAATATTCCTGACCTCGATTTAGCATGGTTCCCCAGGCTGCAGTTGGAGGCTGAATTCCCAAACCCAAAAAGCTCAAACCCGCAACTACTAAAATTGAAATACCTATTCTCAAAGTAGCCAGTACTATCAGCGAAGAAATGGAATTGGGTAAGACATGATTATATAAAATTCTTAAATCACTTGCCCCCAGGGCTTTGGCTGCTGATACATACTCTTTTTCTTTTATCTGGAAAACAACCGATCTGGTCAGACGGGAAAAATTAATTAGACCGGTTATTCCAACAGCAATTATTATATTAAATATTCCTGTTCCCAGAGCAGAAATAATCGCCAGAGCCAGCAGGATGAAGGGAATAGAATTCCAGATCTCAACCAGACGCATAATTATCATGTCAACTTTCCCTCCATAATACCCGGCCAGCAGTCCTAAAGTTACTCCAAGACTGGCATTAACTAAAACTGCGGCAAAACCTACTCCCAGCGCAATACGAGCTCCGTAAAGAACCCTGGAAAAAACATCTCTCCCAAAATCATCAGTGCCAAACCAGTGTTCTGCGGAAGGAGCAGAATATGTCATATTGCTGTAATCAATTTCAGTCGGGGAATAAGGAGCAATAAAAGGTGCCATAAAAGCTGCATAAAATATTAAAGCAAGTATTATAACTGCAATTTTACCGCCATATCCTTTATTAAACTCTTTTAACATTTTTGCATACAGAGTATTTTCTTTAAACTTAAGAAAAATACTGTTTTTAAATAATAAAAGTAGGAGTATAAGCAGCAGAAGCACAGAAAAACCTGTAGCAAATTTATATTCCAGACTGCTCCAGACTTTGCCCTCTATAATCCAGTTTTGATAACTTACATATATTTGAATTAATAATAGTATAAATAAAATAATTTTCTTTTTCAAATTTCAACACCTCATTCTACTGCTATTTATAGCTAATCCGGGGATTTATAAAGACATATATTATATCCACCAGCAGATTAACTAAAACAAAGAGGATCGATAAAATTAAGATTGAGCCAAATACCAGCGGTTGATCTCTGGCTTCAACAGCGCTAACTGCCAGTCTTCCTACTCCAGGCCAGGCAAAAACTGATTCAATTAAAATTGCCCCCCCAAACATCATAGCCAGTTGATTTCCAATATTAGTAATTATTGGAATCAACGCATTGCGAAAAGCATGTTTTAAAATAATTATCTTTTCGGCAACACCTTTAGAACGGGCTGTTACCAGATAATCTTCCTTCATAATATCAAGCATCGAAGACCTGGTTATTCTGCTGGTTGAAGCAATCATAACTGTACTTAAGGCAAAAGCCGGCAAAACTAAGTGCCTTAAACCACTTAAAGTCCAGATTCTACCTCCATAACCCGAAGAAGGAAAAAATGGAAAAAGAACAGAAAATAAATAGATGAAAATAATACCCGTAAAAAATGCTGGCACTGAAATACCAATTGTAGCAATAAACATGCTAAAAAGATCAAATAAAGAATTCTTTTTTACCGCTGCAATTACACCTGTAGGAATTGCCACTATAACAGCGATAACTAGTGAAAGTAAACCTAATTCGATTGTTGCTGTCAGACGTCTACCGATAATACTAATTACCTGATCTCCGTAATAAACTGAGTCCAGCTCTCCTGTTATAAAATTTTTAAGCATTAAAAAATAGCGAATATGAAAAGGTTCATTAAAACCAAATTTTTCATTTAGAGCTTCTACTGCTTCTGGTGTTGCATTGGTCCCCAGCATTATAGCTGCTGGATTACCGGGTACAAGCTGCATAATTCCAAATAAAATTAAGGAAACACCAATTGTAACCGGGATCAACCAGAGCAGTCTTTTAATTATATAAGCAAACAAATTGTTCACCTCTTTCTAAAAAGACTATGCAGATAGATTAATCTATCTGCATAGTAATTTAAATAATTTATCTTTTCATCTGTAAAATTACCTGTTTCACTTTAATCTATTTAATTCCTCTGCTATTCTTCTTTATAAACATTGGCTGAAGGAGTAACCAGTGGAATTAGAAGTGAATTACCGGGCTCAAGTTCTCTTACATTATCCTGCATTACATAGATCTGAGTTGAATGAGCAAGTGGATGGAAGACAAGATCTTCGACTAAAACCTTTCTTAAGACCTTATTATACAGTTCTTCTCTTTCATCCTGATCAGAAATTGCTCTAGCTTCTTCTAACCACTGGTCTACCTCTTCATCAGAATAAAATGCTCTGTTTAAAGCTCCAC
This sequence comes from Halanaerobium sp., assembly GCA_046541575.1. Taxonomy (GTDB): domain Bacteria; phylum Bacillota; class Halanaerobiia; order Halanaerobiales; family Halanaerobiaceae; genus Halanaerobium. The sequence continues at coordinate 30,946 of JBKHDA010000011.1, forward strand.
CTTCATCAGGAGATTTAAAGAATCTGTATAACCAGTAATCAGGATCAGGGTCAGAAACAAATCTTAAGAAGAACATACCGATTTCTCCACGGCCAAGCATATCCCACATTGTTCCGAATTCCATGGCCTGTACTTCTGCATCAAGACCTGCCTGATTTAGAGCAGTCACCATTGCCTCAGCTGTTTTAACCTGATTTGGTCTGCTGTTTGAAACATAAATCTCTGCAACATAATCCTCTTCAATAACACCATCTGCTTTTAATTCTTCAAATTTCTGGGCTGCAGCTTCTGGATCAAATCCAACCGCATTTTCTTTTAAGAATTCTCTTTCTTCAGGCCAGATTGTAGGTGGTAACATTGAATATGCTCTTTCTCCTAAAATACCAAAAACCTGGGGAATAATCTCGTCAAAAGGAACTGCCTGAATTACAGCTTCTCTGAATTTGCGCTCCTGAGTTGGCTCCATCTCAAAATTGAAACCCAGGAAGTTAATACCCGCACCGGCAGCTGATTTAACCTGAAAATCAGAGTTATCCCTAAATGAATCAAGCTGTCCTACATCAAGGTTTACACCAAAGTCAATACCACCACTGCGCAGCTCCATTGCCTGAGTTGCAGACTCCGGAATTGATCTGATAACAAGTTCTTTGATATTTGGAACCTTATTCCAGTGATCTTCAAAAGCTGATAAAACTATCTGATTACCTGAATCCCACTCTTCCATTTTAAAAGGACCCGCACCAATTGGATTTCGGCCGAGTTCTTCATCTCCAACTTCCTCAGCATAATCTTTGGGGACTATACCAAAGGTCATTCCTAGAATAAAGGGAGAATAGGGTTCACTTAAAGTAAATTTAACTGTATAATCGTCAATTACTTCAATTGAATCAACTGATTCCACCTTAGCTCTGAGACCGGATCCATAATCCTCATCCAAAATCCGTTCATAAGTATATTCAACATCTTCAGCAGTTAATTCCTGACCATTGTGGAATAATACACCTTCTCTTAACTCAAAAGTATATTCCAGACCATCATCAGAAACTGTCCAGTCTTTAGCAATTCCAGGTACAATTTTATTTGCCTCTCCATATTCTACCAGACCATCAAAAAGTAATGAGGCTACTCTCTCATTAACGGAAATAGTTGTTTCCCCGGGATCAAGATTGCTTACCTCATCCTCTATCCCCATCACAAATCTTTCAGTTTCCTGAGCCTGTACAGCTGAAAAAACTGAAATCATAAACAAAAAGGTTAATAATAAGACTAAAAACTTATTTTTCATTATACTTCCTCCTTATAATACTCGTTTTAATATTTGCTTATTTTCTAGCCTGATCAACATACTCAACAAAATCTTTAAATAGCTTCAACTGAATCGGATCTTTAGCAGCCATCATTTCAGGGTGCCACTGTACCCCAACTAAATATGGATAATTGGGATCTTCAATTCCCTCCACGAAACCATCTGGAGCTACTGCAGAAACTATTAGCCCCTCACCAACTTTATCAACTGCCTGATGATGATAAGAGTTTACTGCGACTTCATCACCGGCAAAAATTTCAGCCAGTCGTGTGTTTTCTTTGATTTCCAACTGATGAGTCTTATAATATTTGGGAACCATCAGAGCCATATGCGGTATTTTGCTTTCTGTATTATTACCACAGACATCAACTTTCAAAGAACCTCCATAATTAATATTTATCAGCTGAAAACCACGGCAGATCCCTAAAATAGGTTTTTTCATTTCCATTGCCATCTGCAGAATTTTTAACTCCCAGCGGTCCCGCTCAGGTGAAATATTTCCGAGATATTTTTGTGGATAAGAATTATATAAGGCTGGATCTATATCACTTCCACCTGGTAAAACTACCCCATCAACCTCATTAAGAACCTCTTTAATATACTGCTCATCTTCTCTTCTTGATTCAATGTAGGGCATAATTAACGGTATAGCACCTGCCAGGCTGAGAGACTCAGAATAGTCCTGAGTTACCAGAGAAAATTCTACCCCTGCCAGGCTATATTGTTCTCCCATCTTTTCAGTTGGTATTTTAAAAGATGTAATTAAAATTTTGGGATACATGTTTCTCCTCCATCCAAATCTTTATTTTTAGAATATCCATTTTTTAAAATTTTAGACGGACATTTATAGTTAAAATTATATCAATCTTTAGTGAAACTGTCAATTTTGAAAATTTGCTTAAATTAATTTATATTACCCAATTATTTGTATAAAAATATCTATTTGTCCTCCACAAACCCAGCCAATTTCTGCAGCTTCCCTGCGGGTTAAAGTAAATTTCAATTTTTCGGATTTATTTTTTTGAATCAGCTCAAGGGCCTTTTCTATAACTTTCTTCTCATCACTACCCCCACCAATACTGCCAAATGTTTCTCCACTTTCTGTAATCAGCATTTCGGTACCCGTATTTCTGGGAGAAGAACTTTTTGCCTGAATAATAAAGGCTCTAGCCAGCTTAATATTATCTTCTTTTAATTTAATTAGTTTTTCTAAAATCTCTTTCCTCACTACCTATCCCTCCTGACAGCAACAAGCTCTGCTGCAATCGCCACTGCTATCTCTGCCGGTGTTTCACTACCAATTTCAAGACCTATGGGAGAATGAACTTCTGATAATTTTTCTTCACTTATCCCATCCTCACGCAGCTGATCATAAACGTTTTTAATCTTACGCGAGCTGCCGATCATACCTATATAAGCAGCCTCAGAATTAATTACATTCTTTAAAACCTGATAATCATGCTGATGGCCTCTGGTTACAATTACTAAATAATCATTTTCGCTAATTAATACATTGCTGAAATAATCAATATAAGGTAAGAGCAGTAACTGATCAGCTGTTGGAAATTTATCATAATTCAAAAACTCTTCTCGATCATCAATTACTGTAATATTAAAATCCATCAGACTGCAGATTTTGACCAGCGGCTCTGCAATATGCCCGGCACCAAAAACTGTTAAATGAGGTTGATCGACTACTGGTTCTAAGAAAAATTCAAGTTTATTATCCTGATCCAGTTCAATTTCTTTTAGCTGCGAGTCTGTATTTTTATTTTCTCCCAGAGACAGAACTTTATTTTTAAATTCTTGATTAAGAAAAAATTTCTCCAGCTCATTTTCCAGCTGTTCAGAAGAAAACTCAATTATTCCTTCATCATCAAATAAAAACATCTCCCCCAGCAGGCTCTGTGAAATTTCTTCACTTTCAATATCTGTTAATACTGCTGTCAGTATCTTTTTACTTCCCTGTAATTCTTTAAAGACTTTTTTGAAGAAATTTTCCATTTCTACCACATCCCCTCATCTTAAATATTTAAGAGCATTATCTAATATAAAATTATGCTTCCTGTTTTAATAATCTGCTGTTCTGAAAAGCCAGAGAAAATATAGAGCTATCTTTGTTAATCTCAATCTCATAAGCTCTGCTTAAATTTTCGGCGGTCATAACTTCTTTGACCGGTCCGGATGCTATTATTTTACCAGCTTTAAGAATAACCACCCGATCTGAATACTGATAGGCCAGATTAGGGTCATGCAGGGCTGTTATAATTATTTTATCCTTTAGGCTGAGATCCTTCATGATTTTTAAAATCAAATGAGTATTTTTAAAATCAAGATGAGAATTCGGCTCATCCAAAAACAAAATACTGCTTTTCTGCATCACTGCCCTTGCTATTAAAACCAGCTGTCTTTCTCCACCGGAAATTTTGTTAAAACTTTTATTTTTAAGTTCCAGTATTTCTAATTCTGCCAGAATTTCTTCTGCCCTTTGATAGGCAGCAGCTCCAGGCTGCTCGGCAAAAGTCAGCCACGGATTAATTCCCATTAAAACCATATCCAGAACCTGATAGTCAAATATATTTTTGCTTTCCTGAGGCACTACGGCTATTTTTCGGGCAATTTCTTTTTTATTCATCTTTTTTATATTTTCTCCATCAAGCAGTATTTTTCCTGCATCAGGAGTCAATAATCCCTGCATACACTGAAAAAAAGTTGTTTTACCAGAACCATTAGCACCCAGAATTGAAACAAATTCTCCCTTTTCTGCCCGGAAGTTAATATTTTGAAGTACTTTTTGATCTGGATACGAAAAATTTAGATTTTTACTTTTTAACATCAACTCCACCCACTTTCTTTTTTTGTAATTAATAAATAAGCAAAAAACGGAGCTCCGATCAAAGCAGTAATAATGCTGATTGGAATTTCAGCTCCACTTAAGGTTCTTGCTAGATTATCCATCAGCAGCAGAGAAAAACCTCCTAAAAGAGCTGAAGCAGGCAGATAATATTTATATTTGCTGCCAACTATAAATCTAGCAATATGTGGTATTACCAGACCAATCCAGCTTACCTGGCCTGCAGCTGCAGTTGCGGCTGCTACCATAACCGTAGAAAACGCAACAACTATCAGCTTTATTTTTTCAGTATCTACACCCAGGGCTGCTGCTTCTTTTTCCCCTAAAGAAAAAATATTGAGCTGCCAGCGCAAAAACAAAATTACTGTCAGGGAAATAAAAACCACAGGTAAAAGCAGATAAAATTCCTGCCAGCCGCTGCGGGAAAAGCCTCCCATTAGATAAAAAACTATACCGGGTAAATTCTGCATCGGATCTGCCAGATATTTTAAAAGTGAAATCAGAGCATTAGCCAGAGAAGAAACTACTATTCCTGCCAGAACCATAAACATAGTATTTTTTCCTCCTGCCAGCTGACTGAGCCAGTAAGTTAAAGCTACTGCAGCTGTACCGGTAATAAAAGCAATTAAATAAACATAAATTATTGAGCCGCTGCTGTATAAAAGACCGAGAGCTACTCCCAGACCCGCACCTGCAGAAACACCAAGTATATCAGGGGAAACAAGGGGATTACGAAATATGTTCTGATAGGCTGCTCCACTGATTGAAAGTGCAGATCCCACCAGCACCACGGTTAAAATTCTGGGTAATCTGATATAATAAAGCACAGACCAGGCCGGAATATCTTTAACCGCCTCCTGGCCTCCACTCAAAAGCTCAGATAAAATCAAGCTGAAATCGGCCAGACCTAAGTCATAATTTCCAATAAAAATTGATATAAAAATTAAAGCTAGAAGCAGCAGCCCGGTTATAAATATTTTCTCAGCAGCAGCTATTCTGGTCATTGACTAAAACTCTCCTCCCAATTCTTCAAATGTCTTACCATATAGAATCTGATAAAAATCATTTACCTCTTTTTGATAATTTAAATTTTCATATTCTTCGGGATAGGCTTTTTGAGCCAGCCACAGCTGAGCAATAAAACTGGAGGGAGACGGGAAATCCCAGGGCTCTAATTTTGAAGGCACCCGATAAAGTTCATTATTTTTAAAAGCAGTTAGATTCTGATATTTATTCTCTTGAGCCAGCTTATCTAAATCACTATTAAAATACTGTGAAACTACTACGAGCTGTGGTTTCCATTCTAAAATATTTTCTGCTGATACTGTAACAAAACCTGATTTCAACTCAGCTGCTGGATTAATTCCTCCTGCATTTTCAATCAAAGCAGTCTGCATCATGTCTTTTCCTACAGAATCTGTAAACTCTGAGTTGGCAAAATATATTTTTTTCTTTTCCGATTCTGGCAGATCAGCCGTTCTTTCTGTCAGTTTATCAACTCTACTATAAGCTGAGAGCACTTCTGCTGCTTTTTCTTCTTTATTTAAGACTTTTCCTAAAAGTTTAGTTGTTTCTCTAATTTGAGATAAACTTTCGGGTTTAATTATTAAAGCAGCAATTCCCTGTTCCTCTAATTTCTCTGCTGTTTCAACTGCATCTCTATGAGGATACAGTATTACCAGATCTGGATTTGTACTGATAGTGGTTTCCAGATTAATTCCATTTCGCTTGGAACCTACCTGCGGCAGCTCTGCCAGTTCCGGCTCTAAATTGACAAATAAAGGCTGCTTATCAGTTTTGACAGAAACACCAACCAGCTTATCTCCCGCATTTAAGGCCAGTACAAACTGGGTTGCCGACTTATATGTAGTCACAACTCTATCTACTTTATCCGGAACAGTTATTTGTCTATCCATCATATCAGTAAAATTACGGCCTGCTTCTGCTCTCAAAACCGGAACTAAAAGCAGAAACAGGCTCAGAGTTATGATCCAAAAATTCCCTGCAAAAATTTTTTTGACTTTCTTTCTCTTTAACATCAAACCACTCCTTTTCCGTTATGTTTAACCTCATATAACGATTATATTATAACACAAAAATTGAATTAATTCAGAGATAATTTTATACTTTCAATAAACTATTTTTTTAACCTCTGTTTAAACTCCTGATCAAAATATTTCTCTTCTAATTCTGAAAGACATTTAACAGCTTCTTTTCTGAATTCGGAAAAGTTTTCAGTTAAAAATCTGCCCTTAACAGTCAGTTCTGATCCCCCACCACTGCTGCCACCAACCTTTTTATCCAGCAATTTAAAACCGAGTCTTTTTTCCAGCTTTTTAATCAATTTCCAGGCCTGGCTGTAAGACATATTTATTTCAGCAGCTGCCTGACGTAATGAGCCTAGCTGATCAACAAGTTCTAAAATTTGACAGGGACCATCACCAAAAAGCCGCTCATCTTCTTCCAGCCACAATTTATAATTTAAGCGCATTTTTTCTCCTTTCCGGAAATAACAATTCACTCCAGTTATATATCTTTATTTTTTTTTAAAGGCTAAAATTATTAGTTTTATACTTTTGATATTCTTCTTTAAAATCTAAATCAACAGTAATCTCCGGATAAGAACAGGGATAATGACAAATTTTTTCAGGCATTAAAGCAAAAAGATTGCGCAGACCACCCTCACCTTCAAGTTTTAAAGCAATTTCTCTAAATTTATTTTCAATGATTACTGGATGCCCTTTCTCCCCCTGATATTCAGGTAGAAAAATTTCAGCCTCCAACTCCAGACACTTTTGGAAAAGACTTCTGTAAATATCCGGACCAATAAAGGGTTTATCAGCTAATGTAAAAAGTAGATATTGATTTTCGGCTCTCAGATCAGTTAAAGCTTTTTTGACTGAAGACATCATGCCCTGCTGATAATCATCATTTACTACAATTTTAATAATTCCTTTTTTTAACTCAGCCCTGTATTTACCTTTCAAATATTTTATTACTCTCTCTCTTTCAGCTCCTACTACAATTTTCAGCTCTTCATCTACAATTTCTGCCGCCAGTAAATTATCAACTGTTTTTCCCAGTATTGTGTTCTGTTCTTTCCAATCCAGAAGCTGTTTTAATTCTCCCATTCTCTCTGCTTCACCGGCCGCCAGAATAACTGCTGTCAGCATTTTTTATTCTCCCACCTCGACCCAGATGGAAAAGCCCTTTTCAGCAGTTCCTTTTACTTTAAACTGACCATTAGCTTCACTATCAGTTTTTACCTTTTCTTCTATATTTCCTGTGTAATCATAATACTCGGTATCGGCCTTACCTGAATTAACAGTCTTTTCGATAATATCTCCATTTTCATGTTTTGTTATCATCATTACCAGACCACTACCCGGATGATCCTGATCACCACTGCGGATATAGGAATAAGTATTTTCATCATTAGATTCACTCTCAAAGGCCTCACCATAGGCAAATTTTTTGCGGGCCTCAATTAAATTATCAATTACCCCTTTTAAACCAAAATGGTGATAATCTTTCCAGAATACTTTTGGAACACCATCTTTACGCATTAAGATATAACAGTAAGCCTGAAACTTGCGCTGAGCAATGGCCTCTGTACCGTATTCATTTGCTTCATCTCTTTCTGTATCATGATTTTCAATAAATGTTATAGCTCGGCTTTTATAACCCTCTCTATTAACCAGCCCTTTTTCTCCCAACCAGCGCATATCCAGATTACCATGCATCAGTTCTATAAAACTTTCTCTTAGAGGGAAATCAAAGACATGTAATTTAGGATGATCTATGGACTCTAAATAATCAACTAATCTATCAGTCTCATTAATCCAGGCTTCTCCAATATAAAACAAGTCTTTATCTGATGATTTATCTGTTTCTTCTATAAAATCATAAATCATAGAATTATCTATATGTTTGCTGGCATCAAAACGAAAACCATCAAATCCTATCTCATTAATTATCCACTTACCCCAGTTAATTGTATCTTCTCGTATCTTCTGATTTTGATAATCCAGATTGGCACCCATCAAATAATCACTATCAAAGGAGTCATCCCATTCTTTTGTGTGAAAAAGCATTTCCCCGGCTTCTTTAGTTAATGCATTCCAGTCTGTACCATCAAAACAGCTCCAGTCCAGCTTTAAAGAACTGTATTTATCACCCCTGCCGGGAAAATTGAATTTTGTCCAGACTTCTGCATCAGAGCAGTCTTTTAACTTGACCTTTTCTTTTTCATCAGCACCCATTCGGTGATCTAAAACAGCATCATATAATAATTTCAGGTCATATTTATGCAGTTCTTCTACTGCATTCAGCAGTTCTTCCTTTGTGCCATATTTTGTTCTTTGAGAACCTTTCTGCTCAAACTCTCCTAAATCCCAGAGATCATAGGTTCCATAACCAACATCGTCAACTCCACCCGCTCCTTTATTAGCTGGTGGAAACCAGAGCAGATCAAAGCCAGCATCATTTATTTCTTCTGCCCGCTCAGCTAAAAGCTGCCATAAATTAGCTTCCTCCGGATATTCTTCTGCATATTCGTCAGTATTCATTTCCCAATAAAAAGTTTGCAGTATAACTGGATTCTCCAATGTAAGTCCCCCTTAAAATCAAATATTAACTCAAATACTTTAAATTTGAATAATCTAAAAATTATAAGCAAAATCTTCTTCATTATTTATTATCTTATCATAAATTAAAGCTTTTTACATTAAATTTGCTCTAAAAAAGAAAAAATCTCCTCTAAAGGAGAATGAAAACAAATCACTATAATTTTTCGATATAATTATATATAATCTGACAGGCTCACGGTGCATGTACGTTTACATAAAAGTAAAACCCCGCCCAGAAGCCTGGACGGGGCAAGTTGTCTCAGTTTATACAGTTTTAAACTCTATAACTTAACAACGTTTTCAGCTTGTGGACCACGGTCGCCTTCAACGATTTCGAATTCTACTTCTTGTTCGTCTTCTAGTGTCTTAAAACCTTCGTCCTCAATAGCTGAGAAGTGTACAAATACATCGTCACCATCTTCTCTTTCAATAAAACCATAACCTTTTTTCGCGTCAAACCATTTTACTTTACCTGTGTAAATCATATTAATTCATTCCCCCTTGGAATAAGTCTATATTTGGGGTTCGTTCAGTTAAAACTTCACCCATCAATCGTAATTATAGCATAAGAAAAAATTCATTTCAAGGGTTGATTTCAGCCATTTTTTGTTTTTAAATTTATCCTATTCCAAATTTCTGTAGAACTTGACCAGATCTCTACCTGCACCTTTAGCAATATATAGAGCAGTGTCTGCCTGTTTAATTAAGCGCTCGGCAGAATATTTACCATTCTTATTAACAGCTACACCAATTGAAACTGTGATCTGCAGTTTTTCCCCTTCAAAATTAACTTCCATATTTCTGATTTTTTCCATTAAGCGGTTAATCACTCGCGATAAAATATTTTGTTCAACTAAATTAAAATAAATCACAAATTCTTCACCGCCATAGCGGGCTACAATATCATCTTCTCTAATTTCTGATTTCAAAACCTCAGATAGTTCTCTTAAAACCTGATCACCTGCCTGATGGCCATACTCATCATTAAAATCTTTAAAATGATCAACATCCAATATTGCCACAGAATATTTTTCTCCTTCCTTCTGCTGCAGCTGGCTGTGAAAATAAGAATGATTATAAAGGTTGGTCAGACCATCAGTAACTGAAAGCCTTTTTACTTTGTTGTGGTTTAAAGCATTTCTGATACTAACTCGAATCTGATTGGCCAGAGTTCTAATAAATTTTTTCTGGTTTTCGTTAATTAACTGCTGGTACTTAGACTGCATTGCATAAAGTATTCCCTGATAATCATTTAAATTAATGGGAATAGCAATTAATGTCTGGATATTTTCAAACAGATTTACCTCATTTTCTATTAAAATCTGATCAGAAGCAGCAATATCTTTATAATGTCCCTTTAAATAAAAATACAATTCGCTTTTTTGATCTACACCAATATTTTTCATCATCTTTAATTTTCCATCTTCTTTTTTGAAAATAACAGCAGCTGACATCCCCATTGTTCCAACTATTATATCCAGGATCCGCTCATAAAGAAGATCTAAATCTAGAGTTGAATAAAGAAAATCAGAAGTCTGTTCTAGAGTTGATAGGCTGGCTAAATTTCGTTCTAAACTTTCATATAATAAAGCCTTTTTAAGATAATTTGGGATCTGCTCCAAAAACAGATGGTTCTTTTTTATCTCATACAAATCTAATTCATCACTTAAAATAATTATTAAAGCTTCTATTTCATTCTTCAAAGGAATAAAAAATGCCCTTTTATAACCTAAAATATTTTTTTCGATAGTGATCTTATCAATATTCATATTCCAAAAAGTTCTAAAGATATTATAAGCTTTTTTGCCAAGTCGATCGTCCAAATAAATATTAGTCAAATTTTCAGCTTCTTTTATTACTATTCCACCTGTATATTCTTTATCTTCAAAAATCATTTCAAAAATTGTTGCTGCTGTTTTAGCTACTTTTTTATCACCTGTTTTTTGATTTGCCATCTGCATTTTTCTATTAGTCATTTCAAGTTCTGAGATAACTTTTTTAGAAAGATGAAAAAGATGCTCAGTTCTAACCTTAGGCATTTCTGTTTCAAAATTTATTTTCTTTTTTATTACTTCTTCTTTTTCACTCAAATAAATAACGGTCGAAGTAATATTTAGAAATTGTGCTTTTCCATTAATAGTACCGTATTCACCATTTGTGCAAAAACCAGAATTTACACCAGGAATAACCTGAAGTTCCTCACTTAAACTGGAATTTAAAGATTTGAGATAATCATTTCTTCCCATACAGGAATAAACGAGAGAGATTTCTGGATAAAAATTAAGTTCCTCTCTTAAACAAACTGCATTCGCTAAAATTTTATTTAAACTGCCATAAGCAATTTTAACTTTATCACCTTCTTTTAAATTACCGGTGAATTTTATCCCATTATTAATTACTTCCACAGCAGATCTTGCATTTTTAAAGTTTCCATTTACAACCAGTGGAAATTTATTTACTGCTGCCGAAGGTAAATTATTTTTTATATCCTCACCCAAAAATTCGGAATAAACCTTAAAAATACTTCTGCCATCAAGTTCATAGATTACTCTATCTTCAGCTCGGGTAATTTCCATTTCCCTACTAATACTTTCCCAGCCCATGCTGTAAGCCCAGTCAACCTGAAGCTGACTTCCATTTAAAATAACGGCAATAGAACCTTTTTGAATAATGCCATTTTTATCAAATATGTAAGTTTGATTATCCCGAGGAGAAATACCTGCTAATCCCCCTGCCAAAATTATATTATCAGCATATTTATTAAAAAAAGAAACAAATTCATCACCATTATTAAATTTACTTTCAGAAAAAACTATTACCGCTTTTGTATCAGCTTCAATACCCCTGGTAATTATTTCAGCATTAAGCTCTGAACTGGATCTTGCTCTAACAAATTTAAAACTGCTTTTCTCAAAAGTAATCGCTGCTACAACAATTGAATTCTCAACTACCCTGCCATCTATAACAGCCTCACTTGCTGTTACTCCCATCAGGGTAGAAAGAGGAAGCAAAAGGTTGAATTCTTCTATTATTTTTTTATTAACTTCTTCCGACTCTGAAGACATAATTTGAATTAACTGTCCTGGATAATCATTGAGCTTCTTTAAAAAATCACGACATTCTTCAAAATTTCTACAGTGTTTTGCTTGCTGCTTCAACCTTTACACCCTCTTTATATATCTCTTTATATATTAATATTACAAAATGATTATAGATTACATTACTTTTTATAATATCAATTAATTAACTTCTAGCAAAAAATATAAAGTCCTGCATAAAACCTGCATAAATAAAAAAACAGAGAATTATTATCATCAATAATCCCCTGTTTTATCAGATAATTATTATTTTCTTTTTAAAACTTATGTGTTTTAATAATTATTCTTCCTTATACTTAAAAGTTTTGCGATCTTTAAACTCTTCTTTTTTCCCCTTATTCCATTCGGAAACAGGTGACAGATAACCAACAACTCTTGAATAAACCTCACATTTTTGTTTTTTAGCCATTTTGATACCTCCTTATTCTTAATTTTAATATTTTAGAAGCTTTTAAACTAAATAATTTTTCCATACCTTTTCTATAGAAATTTGCTGTATCCTTTTCTAAATTGAAAATAGACAGCTGCCGGCAGCTCTGCCAGCTTAAAATTAATCTCTAATTTGAACATTTTCTAAGTACTTTTCTGCAGCTGCTTTCAGTTCCTGCAGTTCGGATGGGGCAAAAGAACGTCTATCTTTCAGCTCTGGATCAAGAGTATTCACTGGTCTAAAATTTTGAATATAGTATTTTTCTGCTCCTTCGATCTGCTGAGCGATTTTTTCTATCTCTTTTACATCATGAAGCCCGGGAACTACTGTTGTCCTGAACTCATAATTAAGATTCGAATTA
>JBKHDA010000012.1:0-43323 GCA_046541575.1 Halanaerobium sp.
AAAAATGTATTGCTAAAACAAAGAGTGTACCCATACATAAATTTTAACTGTATGGCTCTTTTTTGGGGTTTTAAATCTCCATTGACTGGAACTATTGGCATGTCTAATTAATATAAATAAAGTTTAAAAGGGTGAAATAAGCCGGTGCTGAAATTTATGTACCGGCCTTTATTTATCTTCCGGGAATTCAACCCTGGTTCTGGGTAGACTTTCCGGGTAGTTTTCCTGAATAAACTTAATTAACTTTTCTCTTAGAAAAACCCTTAACTCCCAGGCAGTTGGAGAGTCATCCGCACTGACTAAAATTCTGAGCTCCATTGATTTTTCGCTGGCATCTGTAACCTGAATCACCTTAACTTTTCCATCCCAGAGTTTATTATCTTCCAGTAGTCGGTCCAGCTCTTCTCTGACAGCATCAACTGAGATAGTATAATCAGTATACAAAAAAACTGTCCCGAGAATAAAGGAAGATTTCCTGGTCCAGTTCTGAAAAATATTATCAATAAAATAAGTAGTGGGCACAACCAGCCGCCTGCGGTCCCAGACTTTAACAACCACATAAGTTAAATTTATTTCTTCAATCCAGCCCCATTCACCATCAACTATTACAACATCCTGAACTCTAATTGGCTGAGCAATTGCAAGCTGAATCCCGGCGATAATTGAAGCAATTATCTTTTGAGCTGAAAAACCAATAATAATACTGGCTACACCGGCTGAGGCAAACAGACTGACTCCGATCTGTCTGATCGAATCAAAGGTCATTAAAGCAGTTGAAACTGCAATAAATATTATTAAAACTTTAATAACTCGTTCTAAAATCCTGTACTGAGTATGTATTTTTCTTGCTCTTAAATTATTGCTGGAATCAATTTTATGCCTATCATCAAGATAAAGTCTGATTAAATGCATTAATTTAATAATAAATAAGCTGATTAAAAAGATAATTGTAATTCTAAAAAAATGATTTAAAAAATCTAAAATTTTATTACTTTGCTTTAAATAATAAAAAGGTATTAAAAGAGCAGTATTGAGCATCAGTAATAAAAGTGGTATTTTAAGATTTTCTCTTATCTGTTTATATCTTTTTTCACTTAAATCTTTTAAAATAAATCTGGTTGAATAAAGAAGTATAAAATAAATAACGGTAAAGGAAGCTAAAGAAACTAAAAAGCTAATATACATAAAAATTTCACCTCCAGAATTATTTAACTTAAAATTAGATTATCATAAATAATCAATCAGCTCAATTTAATTTACCTTTGCAAAAAAAAATAAATCATAAAATATGAAGGTTTTTGGCAAAAAATATAGAATCATATAAGACAAGGAGGCTGAAAAATATGGATATTACCCGTGATCAAAGCTGTGATATGGGATATATATATCTGCAGAATTTTCGTCAGCATAAAGATGATAATTATGATAAGAGCAGATTAATTGCATCCAACCAGCCAATTGAAGTCATTGATAATATTTATCTTAAATTAAATAAACTTAGCTGGCCGGACAAAAAGTATATAGATGCTTTAATGGATGGAGATTTTATAGAGGAATTCCAAAATGACCTTGATCAAAATGATTATATTAAGGGCATAGAATTAGAGCTGAGCAGAGAAAGATTAGAAAGTATAATTGAAAATCATAAACTGGCTACCTTTGAGTTTAATGGCAGTCAATTTTATTATATATCTTTTGCCAGTGATGAGGTAGTTTTTGATCCTGAAAATTATATTTATGCTTTTTCTGATAAGGAAGATGCATTTGTTATTATCAGCCGCAGTGATGAGCGGCGTTATCAGATTACTCTTGGAGAAAATAAAGAATCAGAAAAATCACTAAGTCCAAAAATTGCATTTGTCAGAGCATTACTTTTTAAAGATGGTGCTCCCTATGATATTGATTATCTCAAAAGGCTGAAATTATATATTAGTACAGATGATTATTAAATAAATAAAGAAAAGGTGTTTATTTTGGAAAAGAAAAATGGTCTGCAGTATAAATTTTTATTTATAATATCTACAGCTTATCTGGCTGTAGATATTAATATTCAGGGTTTTTTAGGTTTAATGCCTTTTATAAGAGAAGAATTTGCTTTAAGTAGTTCTAGAGCTGGACTTTATTCTTCCTTTCATTTTTTGCTGGCAACTGCTGTAGCAGTTTTTAGCGGCCGGATTGTAGATAAAATAGGTTCCAAAAAGGGTCTTGTTGTTGGAACTTCTGCTCTAGGTATTTTAATGTTTTTACAGTCTCGTTCGCCAAATTTTAATATAATTTTGCTTTTAGCCTTATTAACAGGACTCTTTTTTAGTATAATTACTCCTTCTTTAAATAAAGCTGTTATGCAGAAGACACTGCCCGAGAATAGAGCTACTTCAATGGGTGTAATGCAGATGGGGGGAGGAATAGGCGGCTTTACCGGGGCTGTGTTTTTACCTTTTTTAGGAGAAAAAATCGGCTGGAGAAATGCGGTTTCCTTTTCTGCTTTTATAGCTCTACTGGTTGCCCTTTTTATTTTTATCTTCTTTAAAGAAAAAAAGAAATCTAAGATTGAGGCTGGAGATGTCAAACATAAAAGAAATGAACTCAGTTTTAAAGACTCAATTCTCAAACTTTTTAAAAATAAAGATCTGCTTTTAGTCTGTTTGTTTGGGCTGGTTCTTGGTTTTAATTCAGGAGCAATTCCAGCTCACTACACACTTTATTTAACTCAGGATATAGCTTTAAGCAGGACTGCGGCCGGTTTTGCTTTTGGACTGCTGCAGATTGGTGGAATAATCGGCCGGCCATTATGGGGATTTCTCAATGACAAATTTTTAAAAGGAAGCAGAAGTAAGGGTCTTGTAATTGTAGGTCTTTCTTTAACTTTAGTTATGTTTTATTATTTTAGAATTATAACTTCATTTGATCTTTCTATTTATATTATTTATTTAAGTTCTCTGCTCTTAGGTTTTGTCAGTTTAGGCTGGATGGGACTTTACTTTACAGCTGTAATTGAGCTGGCAAGCGAAAAATTAAGTGGTATAGGAACCGGACTCTCTCTGGTATTTGTTAGATTTGGAGTTTTATTGAGCCCACCTTTATTTGGGCTTTTAGCCGATTTAAATGACAGCTATCAGTTCAGCTGGCTGGGCATTGGCTTAATTACTGGATTTTGTACTTTGATTTTTGCTTATATATATAAAGATAAATTTGCAGAAGTTTAAAAAATATATTCAATCTGTAATTTAACTTCCCTTTGAGACCTATTTAATAAGGGGAGTTTTTAAGCTAAATACTAATATCAGAAAATTAAAAATATAAAAACATTGACAAAAACACCTGGCAAGAATATCATTAATTATAGAGGAGATCTTTTAATACTATTATCTTTAGTTTTAAGTTACTTTTCTCAAATGCTGGTTAAATTAAGGGGAAACTTAATCATAAGGGGGGATTATGTTGAGTAAAGTAGTAATAGTTGGAACCTTAGACACTAAAGGGGAAGAGTTTAAGTATATCAGAGACATTATTGAAGGTGAAGGATTAGAAACCATTGTCATTGATGCTGGTGTACTGGGAAAGGCATATTTTGAACCTGATATTGATAGAGAACAGGTTGCTGAAGCTGGTGGAGATAACATAAAAGATCTGGTTAAGGCTGCTGATAGAGGTAAATCAATGGAAGTAATGTCGGATGGAGCAGCAAAAATAGTTGAAGATCTTTATGATAAGGGAAAGGTTGCTGGTATAATAAGTTTAGGAGGTTCTGCCGGTACTACAATTGGAACTACAGCAATGAAAAAACTGCCAGTTGGCGTTCCTAAAGTTATGGTTTCCACTCTTGCTTCCGGAAACACAAGACCATATGTTGGCACTAAAGACATTACTATGATGTATTCAGTTGTTGATATTCTGGGGGTAAATTCTTTATCATCTGAAATTTTATCAAATGCAGCCTTTGCTCTAGCAGGAATGGTCAAAGGTAAAAAACCTGAGCCGAAAGAAAAAAGACCATTAATTGCAGCAACTATGTTTGGAGTCACAACTCCCTGTGTAGAAAAAGCAAGAGAATATTTAGAAGAACATGGTTATGAAGTATTAGTCTTTCATGCTACAGGTACAGGTGGTAAGGCTATGGAAAATTTAGTTGAAGAGGGATTTATTAGTGGTGTACTAGATATTACAACAACAGAACTCTGTGATGAGCTTGTTGGAGGAGTGCTTTCTGCAGGGCCTGATCGCTTAGAAGCAGCCGGAAGAGAGGGAGTCCCTCAGGTAGTATCCACCGGTGCCTTAGATATGGTTAACTTTGGTCCAATTGATACAGTTCCCCAGGAATTTAAAAATAGAAATCTTTATAAACATAATCCAACAGTGACTTTGATGAGAACTACAGTTGAAGAAAATAAAAAGCTGGCTGAAATTATAGCAGAAAAATTGAATAAAGCAGAATCCAAGACAGCATTATTCCTGCCGCTTAAAGGTGTATCAATGATCGATGCAGTAGGACAGCCTTTTTATGGTCCTGATGAAGATAGAATGCTTTTTGAAACACTAAGAAAAAATATTGACCGGGATAAAGTGGAATTTATTGAAAAAGACCTTCACATTAATGATGAAGAATATGCCCTTGCTTTAGCAAAAAAAATGATAGAACTGATTGAAGAGAACTAAAAAATTAAGTTTAGATAGATATTAACAGGATGATTAAAAAATTTAAAGGGGGATTAAACAATGGCTTTTACACGCAAAGAGGTTCGAGAAAGATTAGAAAAAGAGATTGCAAAAGGTAAAAGTGTAGTCGGAGCAGGTGCTGGAACCGGTATTTCAGCTAAATTTGCTCAAAAAGGTGGAGTAGATTTAATTATCATCTATAATTCAGGAAGATATAGAATGGCAGGGCGAGGATCACTTGCCGGACTACTTCCTTATGGAGATGCAAATGGAATTGTTGTAGAAATGGCTGATGAAGTACTGCCAGTTGCAAAAGAAACTCCAGTACTGGCCGGTGTATGTGGTACAGATCCATTTAGATTAATGGATAATTTTTTAAAAGATCTCAAAGATATGGGCTTTTCTGGAGTACAGAACTTTCCAACTGTAGGTTTGATTGATGGTGTATTTAGACAGAATTTAGAGGAAACTGGAATGGGTTATGATTTAGAAATAGAAATGATTAGAAAAGCTCATCAACTTGATATGTTTACAGCACCATATGTATTTGATGAAGAGGATGCTAAAGCAATGGCAGAAGCCGGGGCTGATGTTCTGGTTGCTCATATGGGCTTAACAACCAGCGGCAGTATTGGAGCAGAAACCGCACTTACTCTGGAAGAAAGTGCAAAAAAAGTGCAAAGAATTGCAGATGCAGGTAAAAGTGTTAACGAAAATGTAATGGTTATCTGTCATGGTGGTCCAATTGCAATGCCTGATGATGCAAAATATGTTCTAGAAAACACAGAAAATGTAGTTGGCTTCTTTGGAGCTTCCAGCATTGAAAGACTACCAACTGAAGCAGCAATAAAAAAACAGACTGAAGATTTCAAGAACCTGGTGATCAGTAAATAACTTTAATATACTATATTTTTTATATTCTACCGCCCTTTTTGAGGGCGGTTTTTGATCAAAAATTTATATTTAATTATTATTAATTAAAAAAATAAATAAAATATATTCAATGATACTTCAAAACATATTCAATACATACTCAAACCTTGATTGAGCGGCTCCTTTATGTTATAATTTAATTAAAGAAAGGAGAAATTCAAATGAAGGTATATACTACAGATGAGGTAGCGAATCTGCTGAAAATCTCCAAAACAACTGTTTTGAAGTTGATTAAAAATGAGGAATTAAAGGCAAAAAAGGTTGCCAGAAAATGGAGGGTTACCGAAGGACATCTTCAGGATTTTTTCGAAGAAGTAGATAATTAAATTTGGAAATTAATCTATTTTGACAGTGTGTTAATAGCACAGGAAGGATCTGGTGATTATGATTTCTTTGAACACTGCTAAGAATTTAGTAGAAGAAGTTAGAGGTGAGGAAATACCCTTAGTTTATACTGAACTGACTCTGCGCGACTGGGCCAGAGAAGGAGTTATCTCCCACATGAAGGTAGAAAATGGAAATGCTCTCTATCCAGACATAGTGGCAACTGAAATTTTAACTGCTATAAACCTCAAAGAAAAATACAGTCTTTCAAAAATAGCTGAAGCCAGAAAATGTCTTGAGCTTGAGGGAGGTAATCCTAATCAAATTACTGAAGAAGAATTGATGCGATTTATTAACTGCAGCAAGCTTTTTAATGATAAAAAGTTAGTTACAAAACTCGCTATAAACCACATAGAATCCCTTGATAAAATTAAAGAATTAATAGATGCTCTGATCAGAGAAAAAGAGCATTTAGAAGTTGTAGGAGATTACTTAAGTGAATTTCTTCAGGCAGAAAAAGAAATAAAAAATGTTAAAGAAAACAGGCAGAGTAAATTTGTGTCTTAGAAAACCAAATGTTGTATTTAATAGAGGTATTTTCTAAGCTTTGAAGAATATAATATATATAAGGTTAAATTTAATAAAATTTTATATTCTAGAAAAAGATATTAATTATTAGATCTTAATTGACTGCAAATATCTGAGCAATTCGGTTCCGCCCTTAGAGGGCGGTTTTTTATTTTATTGTAAAATATAGAATTAATAGAAGGGTATTTAAACTAGATATAGAATATTATATACAGAAGTACTAATTTAAGGAAATAAAAACATTTATTATTTCAGGAGGAGATCAGGCTGAAGTTAAAGACAAAACTTTTTATTGTGGTGGCAGTTTTAATTTTATTGGTTGCTGGGGGATTAATTTATTATTCTGTTAATCAATCCTCTAATATACTTGTTGAAAAGGAATCAGAGCAATTGCAGGAAAAACTATCATTTGTAGAGAATGAAATGGATGATCAAATAGAGGTAGCAAGAACAAATGCCTTAAACATTTCAAACAATCCAGAAGTTAAACGTTTATTTGCTGAAAGAGATCGAGAGAGACTGTATGAATTAATTGCACCTTCTTTTGAAGCAAATAAAGAAATAATACCTAAAATGCATTTTCATACTCAGGATTCCGAATCATTTTTGAGGGTTCAAAAGCCAGAAAAATATGGGGATGATTTGTCAGGTTTTAGAGAGATAGTTAATGAAGTTAATCAAAAAGAAAAAATCCTGACCGGTTTAGAAGAAGGTAGTTCTGGTTATGGTTTTAGAGTCGTTGTTCCGATTAATTATCAGGGAGAGCATCAGGGGAGTATGGAGGTTGCAACAGATTTTAAGTTAAATTTTTTAGAAAACATTGTTGATTCTATTGGTGGGGAGGCCTATATTTATACTCTTGAAAAGGACAACAGTCCGGCCTGGGAAAACTCAGACAACGGTCTCCTGGCTGGAACCAGTTCAGATCAGTGGGATATAGGTTCAGAATACATTAGTAGAATAGAAAATGGAGAAAAAGTACTTGCTTTTTCTAATGATGAGACTCATAATATTGCCCTTCTGCCTTATCGAGACTATACTGGAGAAATTAGGGGTTATATAAAATTAGTGCAAAATAGAGAAGCTGTTTTAAGTAAAGGAAGAGCAATAATCAGAAATTCAGTTATTTTATCATTAATAGGAGCTGCACTGGCTGCTCTTATAATATTTATAATTCTTGGTAAACTGCTTAAACCTATTTATGATATGGCAGAAACCACTCAAAATGTAGCTCAAGGTGATCTAAACCAGAGTGTTCAGGTAAACTCAAAAGGTGAGCTTGGCATGTTGGCAGAGTCAATAAACTCGATGATCAAACAGCTTAAAAAGATGATATTAGAAATTGATGATAATTCAGAAGCCGTAGTAACAGCTGCTGATGAATTAAATACTGCTGCAGAAGATACCGGCCGCAGTTCTGAAGAAATTGCCCGCAGTATAACAGATGTAGCTGAGGGTAGTGAAAATATTGCCGGTGATATTTCTGCTTTGAAAGATATCGGCTTAAAACTTAATCAGGAAAGAAAAAATCTTAAAGAAAATGCTAGAGAGAGTCTTAAAGTAGCAGCTGAATCTTCTGAGTCAGCCGCTGAAGGAGATCAGGCAATTAACAAAGCTATAAATCAGCTAGATGTTATTTCAGAAACAGTAGATTTTGCTACAGAGGCTATAGAAAAACTTGGAGAGCGATCAAAAGAAATTGGTGATATGGTAGATAAAATTGAGGGAATTTCTTCTCAAACCAATTTATTGGCTTTAAATGCTGCTATTGAAGCTGCCAGAGCCGGTGAAAAAGGAAGAGGATTTTCTGTAGTTGCAGAAGAAATCAGAGAACTGGCCGAGGAATCTTCAGAAGTTACAACTCAAATCAGCAGTCTAATTGAGGATATTCAATCAGAGACTACTACTACTATTAATTCTATGGATACAAATGTTGAAGAAGTTAATAAACAGATTGATATAATAAATGAGGCTGGGACTGCTTTAGATAATATGGTTGAGGCATCAGAAAGCACCAATCAAAAGATTAAAGATATGGAAAAAAGTGCGGAAGAACTAGATAAGATAATACACTCCATTAATCAGTCTGTAGATTCTGTTGGCGAAGCGGTGGAGAATAATTCTGCTAGTGCAGAAGAAGTGTCAGCCCTGGCTGAAGAGCAGAGTGCTACGGTTGAGGAAATTTCAGCTTCAGCAGATGAGATGAAGAATATGGCTGAAAATTTAAAGAATTTAATTAAGAGGTTTAAAATAGAGGGGTAAAGATACTGGTGACTTAATAATATAATAAAAAAAGATTAAATTATAAAAGCTGTTGGTGATAGTTCTAACATATCTCCAGCAGCTGTTTTGAAATTGATTCAGCAGATTTTAGAAGGCTTAAAAAACTCTATAAAATTAATTTATTTATTAAAAAAATGTCTGAATTTGTAGAAAAGCTAGATTTTTCTGTGAATTGCTTATATAATTTATATAAGCAGTCTGATTGGTCAGTCACACAAATCTTTAACCACATTTATGACCAGGAACGCATAAAATTGAGAAACTAAAAACTTTAATTTCTAATAATTTTCATAATGATTTCAGATAGATATTAAAAAATAATTTTAGGAGGTAGTAAAGATGCATAATAGTGAATTTGTTGAAACCCATGATTCTCAGAAAATGTTTTTACGTCGGGATCTGGTTGATGATCCCAAAGCTGTAATCGTTATTGTTCACGGCCTGGATGAACATCAGGGAAGATATGACTATGTTGCAGGCAGATTGAACGGGGAAGGTTATTCTGTTTACAGGTTTGATAATCGCGGTCATGGTAGATCTGACGGACTTCAGGCTTATATTGAAGATTTTAATACTTATCTTGATGATGCCAAAACTGCTGTTGATATAGCAGTTGAGGAAAATCCAGATCTTCCTGTCTTTATGCTGGGACACAGTATGGGAGGTTTTATTGCTGCAGGATTTGGAGTTAAATATCCTGATATATTAGATGGTCAAATCATATCAGGGGGCTGGACAAATAAGACTGAGGCCTTCAAGGAAATTGAAGAACTAAGTTTAGAAGAAAATCCAGATAAAAAACTACCTAATGAGCTGGGAGATTTAATTTCCAGGTCATCCTATGTAGTAGAAGATTATGCAAATGATCCTTATGTCTCAGAATTTACCACCCTCAGACTGATGAAAACCATGTTAGAAGATGGAATACCATGGCTGGTTGATAATCTGGACCAGTATAAATACCCTGCTCTTATCTTACATGGTGGAGATGATAAGATAGTTGATCCCAGCTGTTCTGAAAAACTATATGAGAATATTTTATCAGAAGATAAGGAAAAGAAAATCTACCCGGATCTCTATCATGAGATTTTAAATGCTCCCGAAAAAGAAGAAGTGATCAATGATATTGTTGAATGGATCGAAAATAGAATCTAAAAAAATCTTAGTTTCAATAATCAGCTCTCCTCTTTTTTTGAGGAGGGCTTTTTTTTTGCAGTATATTAATAACTCTTGACAACCGGAGGCAAACACTTTAAAATATTTTGTAAGATTTACACAAAAATTTTAATTATGGTCTTTAAAATCTTATTTAGGTGGTGCAGTTATGGATAAGCTGAGTGCTTTTGATATGATAGGGCCGGTAATGATCGGACCTTCAAGCTCACATACAGCCGGAGCAGTTAGGATTGGAAATCTTGCCAAAGAAATTGTAAATAATGAATATCAGGAGATAAAAATATATTTTCATGGTTCTTTTAAAGAAACTTATAAAGGTCATGGTACTGACAGGGCTATTATCGGTGGGCTTTTAGGCTATAAAACTGATGATCAGGCAATTAAAGATTCGCTGAAAACAGCAGCAGAGATGGGAATTAAATTTGAATTTTTCCCAATTAAATTAGAAAATGTACATCCCAATACTGTAAAACTTGAAATAACAGATGTAGATGGAGTTAGGACAACAATTACTGCCTCATCAGTTGGTGGCGGCAAAATAGTTGTGACCAGATTAAATAATACAGAAGTGAATTTAAAAGGGGAGTATTATACTTTAATTACCTTTCATCAGGATCAGCCGGGTTTAATTGCCAAAATTTCGGAAATATTAAATATCTATAATTTAAATATAGCCGAAATGCAGGTTTTAAGAGAGAGAAAAGGTCATCAGGCGACAGCAATTATCAACCTGGATCATGAAATTGAAGATCAAATTCTGTCGCTGATTAGAGAAATACCCGGAATTAAAACTTCAAAATTAATTAAGCCGTTGATTTAAAGAGGAGGCAGTTTTATGGATAATTTTGATACAATAAAGGAATTAATTGAAATTGCAGAAAAAAAAGAAATCACTCTGGCCCAGGTAGTTATAGAGCGCGAAATTGAGATTACAGAACTCACAGAAAAAGAAGTGAGACAGAAGATGAAAGAGACTTTAGAAGTTATGCGCGATTCAGTTGAACCTGCTTTAAAGCAGGATATAAAATCAATGAGCGGTTTAACCGGAGGAGATGCAAAACTAGTAGACCAGGCAAGAAAAGAGGGGAAGAGTCTGGTTGGTGATTTATTTTCCCGCATTATAGCAAATACTCTGGCTGTTTCGGAATTGAATGCAGCCATGGGTAAAATTGTGGCCTGTCCCACTGCAGGTTCCTGTGGAATCCTACCCGGTTCTCTTCTGACTCTGGCTGATGAAAATCAATTTGAAGAAGATAAAATTATAGATGCTTTATTTGTCGCTTCTGGTTTTGGAATGGTGATTGCCAAACAGGCATCTGTCTCAGGGGCAGCTGGCGGCTGTCAGGCAGAATGTGGATCTGCTTCGGCAATGACTGCAGCGGCAATTACCTATTTGATGGGCGGCAGCAATCAGGCAGTAGCTTCTGCAGCAGCAGTGGCTTTAAAGAATCTGCTGGGATTGGTCTGTGATCCGGTAGCAGGTCTGGTTGAAGTACCCTGTATTAAAAGAAATGCAGTCGGCAGCAGTAATGCTGTTACAGCAGCAGAAATGGCGCTGGCCGGAGTTGAAAGTGTAATTCCAGTTGATGAGGTAATTACTGCCATGAAGGAAGTCGGAGATGCTCTTCCGGAAAGCCTTAAAGAAACTTCCTGTGGGGGGCTGGCTGTCACTCCAACAGCCTGCAGAATCCAAAAAGAACTGCAGACAGAGCTGCTTTAAACTGAAAGCTGTAAGTAAAAGTGATTTTAGAAAAGCTCGGAGTAGAAATTATTCCTGCATTAAAATATTTAAAGAAACTTTCTATTTATCAGCCCTTCTCTTTTTGAGGAGGGCTTTTCAATTAAATTTAAAAATGTTATGATTAGGACAATATCTTATAAGATTGGGAGTGATTTAATTGAACAGACCAGACTGGAATGAATATTTTATGGAAATGGCAGAACTGGCTGCCACCCGTGCAAGCTGCATCAGGCGAAAGGTTGGTGCCGTTTTAGTTAAAAACAAAAAAGTCCTGGCCACAGGCTATAATGGGGCACCAAAAGATATTCCTCACTGTGAAGTTACAGGCTGTCTGCGGGAAAAACTCGAGATCCCAAGCGGCCAGCGACACGAAATCTGCAGGGGAGTTCATGCTGAACAAAATTTAGTTGCCCAGGCAGCATTTCACGGGGTAAAAGCTGAAGGAGCGACTGTTTACTGTACCCATCAACCCTGTATTATCTGTACAAAAATATTAATTAATGCCGGTGTTGAAAAAATCTACTTTAAAAATCCTTATTCTGATCCCTTTGCCGAAAAATTATTAGAAGAATCAGAGGTTGAGTTTTTAAAATATGAATAATATAGATTGGCAGAGTTAATACCTTTCTAACTGATCTGGCAGCCGGAATTGCTTCTGCAGCTGCCAGCCGCTATGCCCATGGAGCTGGAAGTGAATAGCTTTCTTAAAATTTAATTTTACATTGAAAAAGAGCCTACCTTTTATTATAGAGGAGGCTTATTTTTATATTTACCTTTTTAAATCCAAGATAAAGCGGAAGTATAAGCTTATAAATGCAGGAATTGGAACTTTATTGTCTAATATAAGTAGTATAATTGTAATTAAGCAGGCTGAAGTATATTAGCTAAATATTACTATGTGCTTTATTTAATTTTTTTAAAAAAGGGAGTGAGTAAATTGGCATCATTAAATCATTTAAAAAATGAGACAAGTCCTTACTTAAAACAGCATGCCGATAATCCAGTTGATTGGTATCCCTGGGGTAAAGAAGCCTTTGAGGAAGCAGAGAGACGTGGAGTTCCTGTATTTTTATCTATTGGTTATTCAACCTGCCACTGGTGTCATGTGATGGAAAAAGAATCATTTACTGATCAAAAAACAGCAGAGATGATAAATAAATATTTTGTAGCAGTAAAAGTTGATCGGGAAGAAAGACCGGATATAGATCAGGTTTATATGGATGTCTGTAAAGCTATGACAGGCAGTGGGGGCTGGCCTCTGAGTATTTTTATGACAGCTGATAAAAAGCCTTTTTATGCTGCAACATATATTCCAAAAGATGATAAATATGGCCGCAGGGGGCTTTTGAGTTTATTACCACAGATTTATGATCTCTGGGTCAATGACAGAAATAAGTTATTAAACCATTCAGAAAATGTGATCAATCATCTCAAGAAAGAGCAGAAAAGTAGTGGAGCAGAGGTGAAACTTAAGCCAGATGTAATCACAAAAACATTAAATATTTTAAGTGAAATTTATGATGAAAAATATGCAGGTTTTGGTAATGAACCCAAATTTCCAATGCCTCATTATTTGATTTTTCTATTAGAGCAGTGGCGGGAAAGTTCTGTCAGCGAATATTTAACAATGGCCGAAGAAAGCCTGGCTTCAATGCGGGCAGGTGGGATATTTGATCAGCTTGGAGGAGGTTTTCACCGTTATTCAACAGACCGCGAATGGAATCTACCTCATTTTGAAAAAATGCTCTATGATCAGGCCCTATTAATTTACAGCTATGCTCAGGCTTATCAGATAACTCAAAAGGATCTCTATTTAGATACGATAAATAAAACAGCAGCCTATTTAAAACGGGAGATGAGAGATCAAAATGGCTCTTTTTATGCTGCCGAAGATGCTGACAGTGAAGGGGTTGAAGGCGAATTTTATTTCTGGAATAAAAAAGAAATAGAAGATATTCTGACTGAAAAAGAATATAAAGAATTTTTTAAAGTTTTTAATGAACAGCAGCAGCAGGAAATCACCTTAAGCCTCAAGCAGGCAGAATACTTTAATGCAGTACCAGAGATCAGGGAAAAACTGTTTAAAGAAAGAGAAAAAAGAGTTAGACCTGATCAGGATAAAAAAATATTAACTGACTGGAATGGCTTAGCAATTGCTGCCCTGGCAAGAGCCGGTTTTGTGACTGCTGATCAGGAATATATTGCTTTAGCTGAAAAAAATGCAGACTTTATTTATGAAAATATGCGGGATAAGAACGGTAATTTAGTTCACAGCTATTATCAGGGAAAGGCTTCAGCAGTTGATAATCTCAATGATTATGCTTATTTATTATGGGCTTTTGTTGAATTACATCAGGCGACACTGAAAAATGAATATTTAATCAAAGCAGAAAAAATATTAAAAACAATGATTGATAAATTCTGGGATAAGAAAACAGGAGGATTTTATTTTACAGCAGCTGAAAACAATGAGCTTTTTTTAAGACAGAAAAAAACTGAGGATAGTGCAATTCCATCTGCCAATTCAATAGCCTGCTACAATATGCTAAAGCTTTCCCATTTATTAAATAATGCTGAATTGAGAGAAAAGGTTAATCAGATGCTGAAAACTTTTTCTGCCAGAATAAATTCTTCTCCTGCCAGTCATATTTTTATGGTACTCACTTATCAATATTTGGAAAATCCTTTTAAAGAAATAAATATATTCGGCAATTTAAATGATCAAAAAGTTATAGAACTGCTTACTTATCTGCAGAATAACTATAATCCGCAGGTACTGCTGAATTTTGATTCTGCAGCAGGAAAAAGCAAATTTTCTCTCTGCAAAAATTTTGTCTGTGGGGAGAGGACCGGAGATTTAAATAAGATAATTGGTGAATTATAAGTATCACAACTATTTAAGACTCTTCTCATTTGGGAAGGGTCTTTTTTTTAGCTACCGGTATTTTTAGTAATAACATTTTATACCACAGCTAAAATAGTATAAAATGTTATTAGGAGAAAAGTTGATTATAATTATTTTGGTTTTTATTACTGCTTTAAAGCTTGTTTTAAGGGCATTCATTAAATTTTTTAAAATAAAGTTTTGTAAATTAGATAGTTTTGGAATGATACTTGCAATAAATATAAGTGAGGAGGAAAAAGAATGGATAGTGAATTAAAAACAATAATTGGTGGTGAAAACAAGAAAAATCCTTTAACAGATGAAGAAATTGCAGAAAAAATGAATTTAAGCAGAGAAAAAATTACCCTGATGAGAAAAGATAATAATATTCCAGCTTCAAAAGAGAGAATGAAGCCTTTATTAAAAAAGGAAATGAAAAAAGTTCTAGCTGATAATCCGGATATTTCTATAAGACAGCTTACCCAAAAAATGAAAGATCAGGGTTTTAAGGTTTCAAGACATATTATGAGAAAGGAGTTACAGCAGCTATCAGAGAAAAAAGATAAAAGAAAATCTAATGAAAAAAGTACTAATAAGGAAAATAATAACCTGAGCTTTAATAAACAATTTATTGATAATCAGGAGGATTCCTTTTCAAAAATTATAGGTGTAGACTTAAGTTTAAAAACACAGATACAGCAGGCAAAAGCAGCTGTTTTATATCCTCCCCATGGTCTTCACACCCTTATAATTGGCGAAAGCGGAGTTGGTAAAAGTTTTCTTGCAAAACAAATGTATAACTTTGCTGAAGCAAAAAAAGAGATCAAAGAAGATAAATTTGTTGTTTTTAATTGTGCCGATTATGCCGAGAATCCACAACTACTGTATTCTTATCTTTTTGGTCATAAAAAAGGGGCTTTTACAGGTGCAGAAAAAGATAAAGATGGTCTTATAAAAAAAGCAGATAAGGGTATTCTATTTCTTGATGAAGTTCATCGTTTATCCAGTGAAGGACAGGAAATGCTATTTAATGTAATTGATAATGGTTTTTACAGAAAATTAGGAGAGACAGAAAAAAAAGAAAAAATTGAGCTAATGATTATAGCAGCTACCACAGAAGATATAAAATCAAATTTACTGGCTACATTTAGAAGAAGGATTCCTTTAATAATTGATCTTCCTCCTCTTAACAAAAGAACTTTAGAAGAAAAATTAAAATTTATAAAACTATTCATTTCTAGAGAAAGCAGACAGATAAATCAGAAAATCATTTTAAAATATGAAGCAGCCAGAGCTTTGATCAGTTATAATCCTGAAAATAATATAGGTGAGTTAGAAAGTAAGATTAAAGAAATATGTGCACGTGCATATCTCAACTTTATTAGTGGGGAAAGCAAAAATGTAAAAATAACAATTGATTTGCTTGATTTAAATATCCAGAGAAGTTTTTTTGAAGGCAGTGTACAGAGAGAAGATATTAAAAAATTGATCAAAGATGATATAAGTTTAACTCCCCAGATTGAGAGAAAAAATTCTGCAGTAGATATTAAAAAGTCATATAAGTTAGATAATGATATTTATAAATATCTGGAAGAAAAAAACAAAGAATTATATTCTCTTGGCTTTGATAAAAGAGAAATAAATAAAAAATTAAATGAACTTCTGGCTGAAAAAGTGAATAGTGTCTTTAATCAGGCACAAAACAGTTTTCTGGGGAATGAAAAAATCCTGGTAGAAATGGTAGACAGTCAGATAATGGACATGATCAATGATGTTTTAGTTATCGTACACCGGGAATTACCGGAACTGGTTCTGAATCAGCGTTTGAAATATGCACTGGCTATTCACTTTGATGCAGTTGTTGATAGGATTAAATCAGGTAAGATAATTAAACATCCCGATCTTGAAGAAGTCAAAAAATCACAGCAAAAGCTGTTCAATGTTTCTAAAAAAATAGTTAAATATTTGAATCAGGAATATTCACTGCAGATACCTGAAGATGAAATAGGCTATATTACAATGTATTTGAATTCTGTCAGTAAAAATGAGAATACAGAAAAAAGCAGAGCCAAACCGGGTATTATTGTTTTATCACATGGTGCAGTGGCATCAGAAATGTTGAAAGTTGCTAACTGGCTTTTAGGAGGTTCGGATGTTAAAGCTATTGATATGAATCTTGATCAGCCTCCAAAACTAATTTTGGATAAATTAATAAATGAAGCTCAGAATTTAAATTATGGTAAAGGAATATTACTTTTAGTCGATATGGGTTCACTTAAGAGTTTTGGGAAAGTGATTACAGAAAAAACTGGTATTAAAACACAAGTTATTTCAAGAGTAGATACTGTAATGTTGATGGAGGCTATCAGATGGTCTAAATATGATAATTTAGAACTGGAAGAACTGGCAGAAAGGATTACAAAATCAGCAAAAAGTTATTCCGGAAGAGAGAAAAAAGCTATTTTGATTTACTGTATTACTGGTGAAGGTGCTGCTTTAAAAATAAAAGATTATCTTGTTCACAGATTATCTAATATTGAAGAAGAATTTAAAATAATTACTACAGGTCTGCATGATAAAAATATAAATCAGTATATAGAAGAAATATCTTCGAAATATAATCTGCAGGCAGTTATAGGCAATCTGAAGCCAGAACTTAAAAATATTAATTATTTCAGTTTTGAAGATATATTATCAGAACAGGTATTTGCTGATTTTGTCCAGGATTTAAGTTTAAAAAAAGTAGCTCAGCAGGATTACAATCTAGAAAAACTTTTAGACAAAAACTTAATTTATCTTAATCCTGATATTAAAAACAAAAAAGAGGCACTTGAATTTTTAAGTCAAAAAATGATTTCTGCTGGTATTGTAAAAGATTCTTATTTTAAGGCAGTTACCGAAAGAGAAAATTATGGTTTAACATATGTTGGCAGTGGTATTGCTGTTCCACATGCAGAAAGTAAATATGTTAACTATTCTCAATTTGCTTTAGCAGTACTTAAAGAACCGGTAAATTGGTCAGGATTTGAAGTAGATGTGATCTGTATGTTTGCTTTTAAAGATTTGAATACTGATCATTTTAAAAAATTTCATAATAAACTAAAAGAAAATTTGAATTATATAAAAACTGCAGAAAATATTGAAAGCATAAAGGAGGTATTTGTAGATGGATAATATATATGTTTCCGATGATTTAATAAAACTGAATGTAGATTTAGAATCTAAAGAAGAAATTATCAAAAAGTTAAGTAATTTGATGTTTAAAAAAGAAATTGTTAAAGAAAGCTATTTAGATGCTGTCCTAAAAAGGGAAAAAGAATTTCCAACTGCCTTAAGTACAAAAAATGTAAGTTTTGCCATTCCTCATACTGATCCTGAACATGTCAATAAAGCTGCTATTGCGGTTGCTCTTTTAGAAAATGAAGTAAACTTTAGAAGTATGGAAGATTATGATGAAGAAATTGGAGTAAAGATTGTTTTTCTTTTAGCAATTACAGATCCCTCCAAACAGGTAAAAGTACTGCAGAGTTTAATTGAAATTATGCAGAATGAAGATGTAGTAGAGAATGTTTTAACTTCAAACAATCGTTGTGAATTAGCAGATGTTTTAAAAAAAAGATTAAATGTTTAACAAATTTAATTAGGGGGTTTTAAAAATGAAAAAAAAGAAAGTATTAGTCGCGTGTGGGTCAGGGATTGCCACTTCAACATTGATAATGGATAAATTAAAAAATGGTCTAAAAGAAAGAGGTATTGATATTGAATTAGAACAGTGTAAAATATCTGAGGCAAAAAATTATATAGAAGATCTAGACCTGGATATTATTGTTCTTAATGGCCCTGTAAACAGTAAATATGATATTCCAGCTTTTAGTGGAGTTAGTTTTTTAACAGGAGTTGGAGAAGACAAATTATTAGACCAAATTGAAGCAGAATTGAAAAATTAAAATTTTTGAAAATTAAAATAAGGAGGATAATTTATGCAGCAAGTAATGAATGTTGTTAACTTTATTCTGGATATGGGACCAAGTGTTATGATGCCAATAATCTTATTTATAATGGCAATGATCTTTAGAATCAAAATTAGTAAAGCGATAAGATCTTCATTGACCGTTGGTATGGGTTTTATTGGAATTAATCTTGTATTGGGTTTGATGGTAGAAACATTAAGTCCAGCAACAGAATCAATGGTTGAAAACCTTGGTTTACAATTAAATGTCATGGATGCTGGGTGGCCTGCCGCTTCTGCAATTGCTTTTGGAACCACATCTTTAGTACCCTGGATTTTTGGGCTGGGTATATTACTAAATATAGTGCTTGTATTGTTGAATTGGACCAAAACACTTGATATAGACTTATGGAATTACTGGCACTTTATCTTTGCAGCGGCTTTTGTTTATGCAGCAACTAATAATTTCATTCTGGCAGTTATAATCGGTCTTTTAACACTAGTAATAGTTTTAAAACTTGCCGATTTAACAGCGCCTATTGTACAGGACTTTTTTGGAATGCCAGGAGTGTCACTGCCTCATACTGAAACAGTATCCTGGGCTCCTGTTGGCTGGGTGATTAATGGACTCATCGATAAAATTCCAGTTGTTAGAGAATGGGATTTTGATCAGGAAACAATACAGGAAAAATATGGGATAATGGGAGAGTCACTGATGATTGGTACAGTTATTGGACTATTAATAGGAATTTTAGCTTATGGACCTGATATTTCAACAGATATGGCAGGTAGTGTCTCTCAGATAATTAATACATCAATTACACTAGGAGCTGTAATGCTCATTTTCCCTAAAATGGTAAAATTATTAATGACAGGTTTACTACCTCTTTCAGAAGGAGTGAAGAAATTTCTTAATGCCCGTTTTCCGGACAAGGAACTTTACATTGGTCTTGATGCAGCAACTGTTATTGGGCATCCAGCAAATGTAGCAACTGGCTTAATCTTAATTCCAGTTTCAATAGCTATTGCAGTAATTTTAAGTATGCTGGGATTAAATAGAATGCTTCCATTTGCAGATCTTGCAATAATGCCGATCTTAATTCTGTGGGCTACCGGCTGGTCCAGAGGTAATATTTTTAGAGGTGTAGTAATTGGTAGTATTTTCATAACCGGTTTTTTAGTTATTGGAACATTTTTGGCTCCAATGACTACAACCCTTGCTCAGGAAGCAAATTTTTCTATTCCTGAAGGTGCAGCTCAAATTTCAAGTCTTGATGTTGGGGGACATCTGGCACCCTGGCTGTTGATGCTGCCCTTTATCGGCAATATATTTGCTGAACTGGGAAGTGGTTTTGCAATCTTTTCAATTCTCTTTGCAATATTTACAGGTGGATGCTATGTAATTTTCTTTTACAAAGCTGCCAAAGGAGAGCTAATTACAGATTCAACAGCTGATGAGGATACTAAACAATCATTTGCAGCAGAAGAAAGTGTTAACTAATGATTTATCAATTTGTATTATTTGCTATGGGACCTCATGGAAGATTGATTTTGGATTTTATAGTTAAACATCAGCTTGCGATAATGTCAGTATTATTCGTGATCTTATTTATAGAAATGTATAATAATCATTCTAAAAAGCACAGTGAAGATAAAGAAAATAAATTAAAGACAAATTTGGAGGTTAAAAATGAAACTTGAATTAGAAAGAATGAAGATAATGGAATATGGGAAGAAACTTGTAGATACAGGTCTAACAAAGGGTACAGGGGGCAATTTAAGCATATACAATCCAGATAAGGAATTGATGGCTATCAGCCCCAGTGGTATTCCTTACTATGATATTAGACTCGAAGATATTGTTATCATGGATCTGGAAGGTAATGTGGTTGAAGGAAAGAGAAAACCTTCCAGTGAATATGAAATGCACAGGATTTTTTATAAGAACAGAGATGATATCTTTGCAGTTGTACACTGTCATTCAATTTATTCAACCACCATTTCAATTTTAAGGGAGGATTTACCTGCTTCTCACTATATGATAGCTTTGGCAGGAAAAAATGTAAGATGTGCTGATTATGCAACATATGGATCTTCCCAACTGGCTGAAAATGCTTTTGAAGCTATGGCTGATAGATATGCAGTAATACTCGCAAACCATGGACTTTTGACTGGTGCAGATTGTATAGAAAATGCTTTTAATACTGCAGAAGAACTTGAATATGTAGCAGAGACATATTATAGGGCAAGGGCGATTGGAGAACCAGTAATTTTAGATGATCAGGAAATGGAAAAAATGCAAGAAAAGTTCAAGCATTATGGACAGGCTAGATAATAAGATTAACTAAAGATTTTATGCCCTACCTAAAAAACATTATTAGGTTAGGGCATAAAATTTATTTTAAAAAATTATAAAATATAAAAATAAGTCAAATAAATGGAGGGATATAAAATGCTATCTAAAAATAAAGTTAAAATAAAAAATAAAACTGGTCTTCATGCAAGACCAGCAGCACAGTTTGTTCAAAAAGCCAGTAATTTTGATTCAGAAATTAATATAATTTATGATGGTCAGGAAGTTAATGCAAAAAGTATTATGGGAGTTATGAGTCTAGGAATTGGGCAGGGAAGTGAAATACTTCTTAAAGCAGAGGGAGATGATTCAGAAACAGCTTTAGAAGAACTGAGCAGATATATTGAAGTTAAAATGCCAGAAGAGGATAATTAATTAAAAATCTCAGTAATTTTGATTCAGAAATTATTTACTTAAAAAAAGGAAAAACCTTCAAAATGTTGAATTATTAAAGTAGAGCGAATATTTATAATATAACAAATTAATTTTGGGGGTATGTTTTTATGCAAAAAGAATTATTGGCTGTAATTGGGGCAATTAACTCAAATGTTCAGAACACAACCAGTGACAGAATTGAAGCTCTTGCTCATGGACACGGTATGTTAAATATGGCTGCTTTTGCATCTGCTAATGCAATGACAAAAGAAATTTTAAGTGGAAGAGATATCAAATTAAAGGACGCAAATCTATCTGATCTCCCTGTTGACTACATTTTGGAAAAGGGTATTAAAGCAGCAAAAGATGCAGGAGCAACCCCGGCAAATTCTGCTTTGATTTCTGCAGTCCTGCTAAATATTGTGGGAACTGATGCTCGAGCAGGTGTGCCTGCAGGAAACAGAAAGCTGGGAGCAATGGCCAGAATGAAGGCTGGAGCTCAAAGAACGGGTGTTGCTTCTATTCCAACTTCTAAGCTGACAAATAAGGTTTCAGGCTTTGCAGCAGTTCAGGCATTATATAAGGCAATGCAGAATGGAGATTTATGTCGGGTTGATGGTGCTGATGTTCCAGCTTTTGTGGCTGGAGGTGCAGTTTATGGTCACAGTGTTTTAGGAGAAGACATTACCTATGAAGATATAACCTTAAATGGAACTAAAATTGCAGTTGAGGCAATGGAAAAAACTTATCGAGGAGCCGGGATTTCTCCCTCACCTATAATGTGTGCCATGATTTCTGCAGCTGCAGTTTTAGAAATTGTTAATCCAGATGGAATGATCAGTGAAGAACATGCAGCATTTTTCAAAAAAGGAACAGGTTATCTGGCCGGTAAGGGTGCTGTTAAGGCAGCAGGTCTTCCGGAAACACTTCATCTAAGAGGGAGCAGAAAAGAATATGATACTGCAACTCTTGTCGGAGATTTAGGAATGATTTTAAAAGATATCGGAGCTCCTACAGTTGTTGGAATGATGACCTTAAATGAGATACTGGCTGCTTTTGAAGAGGCACCTAATATTGGTGCAGGTTATGGAGGGGGACCGGTAAATCCACCTTTAGCTCATCTGGTATCAGATTGTGTTGTTTCAATGAATTTACTGATAGATAATGATGGTGAGCTCGATAAAACTGCTGCAGTACTCAAAGATATCAAAAATAATCAGTGGTTTGATCCTGAGATTTCTGCAGTATCTGCCAATACTGTTGCTCATAAAGCTGATCATGTATATCCGGGGCCTGTCAGCAGGGCAATTATTGAAGCAACTGAAGGTGTAAAAACTAATGCCCTCTATCAAAGAGCTCTCAAAGCATATCAGGATTTTGAAGAGGGAAAAGAAATTGAGGATATCTGTTATGAGATGGACCAGGAGCGGCTTAAAAAAGTAGAAAAAAACTCGGCAGCAGTATTTAGTTCTATGTTTGATAAGGATATTGAAATTAATTTCACCAAACTCAAAGGGGGAGCTCACAGAGATAACCCATTTGCCAAAAAATTCTGGGGCTTTGATGCTGATATAGATGTTACTATAACTATTGATGGAGAAGAAATAGAATTGGAGGGTTTATCTCACAAAGTAGTTCCCGATGCTGTTTTAAATAAAAAAGAAGAATTATCTGCTCCAATTACTATTGCAGCTGCAGTCGCCCAGGAGCTGATGTATATCGGCTGCTGTACTATTAATATAATTGTTCCGGCAGCTGTGGCAGTTGCAGTGGGTAAACTCGGGGTGGAAGAAGCTGCTGAAAGAGCTGAAAATGGAGCTGAAATAACAGCTGCAATTCCAGGAGCTAAACAACAGGCAGAAAAGGTTGGAAAAACAGTTCAGCGAATGATAGCAGATATAAAATAAATACTGGAGGGCAGATATGCTGTTGATGTTCAATGTAGATAATATTACAAATGAGCAGGTTCCCTTTCTAATAGAGAAATTAATGAATAAAGGAGCAAAAAATGTTCATGTAATCCCCTCTATAACCAAAAAAGGCAGGCAGGAACACATCTTTTTAGTTGATCTGCCTGAGTCTGAGGTGGAATCTGTCAGCAATGAAATAGTCAGAGAAACCGGAACAATTGGGATTAGAATATTAAAAGAGGAACATATATCCTACAACTATGAATTTAAAAAAGTTAAAATAAAGCTTGAATCTAAAAAATATGAGCTGAGAGTTAAATTAATCTTTAATCAAAATAACGAATACCTTGCTCTTAAAGCAGAATATGAAGATTTAAAAAAGATAGCAGATCAGGTTGAGATATATTCCTTTAACGAATTAAAAACAATAGTTGAAAGTGAGCTTACCAAAAAAATGATTGACCACAATATTACAGTAGATATAATATGAAGTCAAAAAAAGAGCCGGCCAAAAAATAGGCTGGTTCTTTTTTTCATAATTCTTCTAATAATAGGGGGAATTTTTTAATTTAGATAACTTTATTTACTTTTACTACCGGGTCAGCCGGTTTTTCTCCGAGCACCTTTTCTACAATTTCCTCAACTGTTTTAACAGGGTCTTCAATTTCATCTGGTAAAATCCAGTCACAGATTCCCACTCCTTCTTCATTTACATAAGTGTCAATTCTGATTCCTGATGGGTAATTTTTTAACTCTTCATAAAAGCCATCTCTGATTTCCTTTAATTCTGCTTTTGTTAAATCTGGTAAAATATTATTTTCAACATGGAATAAAATTACTTTAGATGCCATAATATAAACACTCCTTTCGCTGATATTTTCTTTAAATTAATTATATTATATTTTGAATATTAAAACAGATAAGTATTATACAATTTATAAGCTTCTGAATAAATTTTTTATCAATACATTAGTTCGCGACATACTGCTGTCACCAGTCAGTGTTAAGATAAAGAAAAGATCAAAAAACTGCAGTAATTGAGCAAATATTTTAAAATATTAGATTTAATTATAATATAATTATAATTTAAGGAAATAAAATACAGGAAACGGTATATTTATGTAGAATAAATATATTATAAATAAAATATTAGACTAAGGAGATTGGGGTGAGTTTATGGAGCCAGATTTTAGGATTGAAAATAATTTAATTAATAATTTATCAATAGGAATAGTGATAACCAATCAGTCTGGAGAGCTCTTATTTACTAATCAGACTATTAGAGAAATGACCGGCTATACAGAAGAGGAAATAAAGACTATAGATGATTGGTATAGCAGGGCTTATCCTGATCCTGAATCAAGAAAAGAAGTGAAGAAGTATTTTAAATATGATATGGAAAATAATATAAATAACAGAACATATAAAATAAAAACAGCAGCCGGTGATTATAAATATTTTAACTTTCGTTATTCTAAATTAGAAGAGGATAAGATGCTTTTTGAGATTATTGATATTTCTTATAAAATAGAGCAGAAGCAGACACTAGAAAACCAGAAAATAATTTTCGAAAAGCTGTTTACTAATTCACTGGAAGCCATTGCCTTACTGGACCAGGAGCTAAAGATATTAAATGTTAACAAAAAATTTGAAGAGACCTTTGCTACTTCTGAACAAACTATTTTAAACAAAAAAATATTTGATGTGCTGAACTTATATAAAAATAATAATCGAGAAATGAGAGAACTATTAGAAAAAGACAATTGGAAAGATGAGCTGAGATTTAAAATTAATGATCAGATTAAATACTGCAATGTACATATCTTTTCTGTTGAAAATGAGGAGTATGATAAACTAACTTATTTTGCAGTTGATGATATTACTGAAAGCAAAAAAAGAGCAAAAGAATTAAAAGAGGTCAAAGAAAGATTGGAACTTGCAGTTGCCGGAGCCAGTATTGGTATCTGGGACTGGGATGTAGAAACAGAATATATTCACTATAATGAACACTGGGCTGAGATGCTGGGATATAAAATTTCTGAATTAAATAATAATCTCAATACCTGGCTGGATTTAGTTCACCCTGAAGATAAAAAGCAGGCTTTAAATGATATTCAGAACCACCTGGCAGGAAAAACTGACCAATATTGTAATGAGCATAGATTAAAAACTAAATCTGGAAAGTGGAAGTGGATTAGAGTTATCGGTAAAGTTACAGAAAGAGATAACAGTGGAAATGCCCTGAGGATTGTAGGGGTCCACATCGATATTGATCAAGAAAAAAGAGCTGCTCAAAAGATAGAGTATTTATCCAATCATGATGAACTAACAGGACTTTATAACAGAAGGTATTTTAATGAAGAACTAAAGCGGCTGCATAAGTCCCACAAATATCCAATCAGTATAATTGTTGGAGATTTGAATAACCTAAAATCAATAAATGATAGCTATGGTCACATTATGGGAGACAGGTATATTAAAATAATAGGAGAGGTCATAAAAAATACAGTAAGAGAAGAAGATATTGTTGCTAGAGTTGGTGGTGATGAATTTGCAGTTGTTCTGCCATATACTGATTCCACTAAAGCGGAATCTGTAACAGAAAGGATTTTAGATATTGTAGATAAGATAAACAATGATCTATCTCTGCCTGAACCGCTGAGTATAGCTCTGGGATATGAAACACTGGATTTTAATAGTCAAAACCACGGTCATTATAGTATTAAAAAATGTTATAATAAAGCTGATCAGAACATGTATGAGCAGAAATTTTCTGATAGAGTCTGAAAAAGAAAGTTCCCTTTTTCAAATTGCTTTTTATCAGAGAAGTAGATATAGATTTTCTTTTACTTTAGTGTACTCTACGAAGATCTAAAAGAGTTGAATGGCAGGGAGATACCTGAAATTCATAATAAGTTAAATATTTATGTTGATATACCCAAATAACTGTAGTATAATTAAATTGTGAAAAAAATAGCAAAAGGAGTGGTTTTAATGATAAAAGTTTTAACATCTCCGGGTAAATATGTTCAGGGCAAAAAAGTGATTAAGGAAATGAGAGACTATATTAATGATCTTGGAGAAAAAGCTTTAATAATTGCTGATCCTGTAGTTGAAGAACTATTTTTATCTGATTTGGAGGCAGGACTTGAAGGATTTAATTTTGAAATTGAATTTTTCAATGGAGAATGCTCAAAAGTAGAAATAGAAAGATTAAAGGAAAAAGCTACTCAAGAAGATGCAGAAATAATAATCGGAATGGGTGGAGGTAAGACTTTAGATACCTCTAAAGCAGTTGCTTATTATTCTAAACTACCAGTAGTTATTGTACCAACTATCGCAGCGACAGATGCTCCCTGTAGTGCATTGTCTGTAATCTACACTGAAGAGGGAGTTTTTGAAGAATATTTATTTTTACCTAAAAATCCAGATGCAGTAATTATTGATACTGAAATTGTAGCAAATGCACCTGTTAGATTTTTAGTTTCTGGAATGGGCGATGCGCTGGCAACTTATTTTGAAGCTGCAGCTTCTGCTTTAACTAGAAAAACTGCAATGTCAGGTGGAGCACCAACAATGACAGCACTAAACTTGGCTGAACTCTGCTATAACACATTATTAGAATATGGAGTTAGTGCTAAAAAAGCTGCTGAGGCTGGTGTAGTAACAGAAGCTTTAGAAAAAATTGTTGAAGCCAATACTTTATTAAGTGGACTTGGTTTTGAAAGTGGTGGCTTAGCTGCAGCTCATGCAGTTCACAATGGTTTCACTGTTTTAGAAGAGACACATGCTAAGACACACGGAGAGAAAGTTGCTTATTCTACTTTAGTCCAGATGGTATTAGAAGATAGAGATCCCGCAGAAATCGAAAAGGTCATGAATTTCTGCAGAGAAGTAGGACTGCCAACCACTCTAGCTGACCTAGGTATTGAAGATGTCACTGATGAAAAAATCCTTAAAGTAGCAGAAGCAAGCTGTGCTGAAAATGAAACAATCCACAACATGCCCTTTGCTGTAGATGCAGAAATGGTTAAAGATGCAATTTTAGCAGTTGATGTTCTTTAAATAAGTTTTTTCAAAAACTTTAATTTAAAAAAATGCTAATCTATGTTAATATACAATTACAATTTAATAATTCAACTCTTATTAAGAGTGGTGGAGGGAACGGACCCTGTGAAACCCGGCAACCCCCGCAAGGGAAGGTGCTAATTTCCGCAGCAGCTGTGCTGAAAGATAAGAGAGAAGTTGATGACTATTTATGGGCTCTTCTCTTATTGAGAAGGGCTTTTTATTTGTGTGCTCCGTAAATTATTCTGATAGTAGGCAAAAGTCCTATATATGTTGTGGCCTGTATCATGTAGAAGTCACAGTGACAGGGTGTTCATCGCGAATAAATTTTTCAACAGTTAGAATTGAAATTTAAAAAATAAAATCATTAAATAAGTTATTTAATTAACAATATAAGCTGCGGAATCAAAAACACATGCTGTTTTTTTATTGCATTAATCCAGCAGATAATGTTATGATTAAAGCAGTATTTTAAATTGGAGTGATTAATTTGAATAAACCGGAATGGGATGATTATTTTATGGAAATGGCAGAACTTGCTGCTAAAAGAGCAAGCTGTCTGCGGAAAAAACTGGAGGTTCCAAGCGGCCAGAGATATGTAATCTGCAGGGTGGGTTCACGCTGAACAGAACCTGGTGGCCCAGTCTGCATTTCACGGGGTAAAAGCTGAAGGAGCGACTGTTTACTGTACCCATCAACCCTGTATTATCTGTACAAAAATATTAATTAATGCCGGTGTTGAAAAAATCTACTTTAAAAATCCTTATTCTGATCCCTTTGCCGAAAAATTATTAGAAGAATCAGAGGTTGAGTTTTTAAAATATGAATAATAGAGATTGGCAGAGTTAATACCTTTTTAGATGACCTGGTAGCAGGAATTGCCTCTGCAGCTGCCAGCCGCTATTCACATGGAGCTGGAAGTTAGTAATCAGATTATATATTTAGCTTAAAAATATTTTCTCTCAGAAGGTGGTGAATAAATGAAAGAAATGAAGCTTTCAAAACTAAACAGGAGAAATATAAGTTATTTAATTATTATTTTATTTTTAATTCTGACTCTTACAGGAGTTTTAGAAGCAGTTATTGATTTTTTGTTTTTAGATCATGTTTATCAGAGCAATATTCAATTTTTAGAGGAGTCAAACAGCAGTACCAGAAACAGCTTTTTGCTGATCAGTACTTTTAAGATGATTACA
The DNA here is from genome assembly GCA_046541575.1 of Halanaerobium sp. GTDB lineage: Bacteria > Bacillota > Halanaerobiia > Halanaerobiales > Halanaerobiaceae > Halanaerobium. The sequence goes on from JBKHDA010000012.1 coordinate 28,437, forward strand.
AGTATTGTAGAAGGAAGTACTATAGATATTACCGTTTTGGGGCTTGAAGCAGGAGATTTTGTCCAGCCCTTTTATAATTTATTAAATATTACCTGGCAGTTTTTACTGGCAGCATTAGTCTCCATAAATATTCAAAAAATACTGCTGGAAATAGCTGCTTCCATTAAAAAATATTTTAATTTATTTGTATCTTTTGCTGTTATTAGTTTAATCTTTGAGTACTACATCAGAGCTTTAAAATTAAAAAACAAACTGCTTGATTTTTTTCTTTCTCTCTATGCTCTATTATATAAAGTTCTGGTACTGACAGTAGTATTGATAGTAATTTTTTTACCTCTTTTTATTTACAGTTCTGAGCTGCTTTCTACAACATTTATTGACTCCCATATTGAAGAAGCAAGTCAGGAAATTAATTCAAATTTAGAAAAGATAACAGAGGAAAGTGACATTATCAAAGAAGAAGTGGTTGCGGTAAGTCCAATCTCAATAATTGATGGCAGCAGCGGCCGTAATGTCAAAGAATCACTGGTAAAGATATTTCAGTCCAGTCCGGAGTTATTTAATAACACAATTAATCATCTTTTTTTGTTGATAGCTTCATTTGTTTTAAAAATTTTCATAATTCCTTTATTGATTTTGATTCTTGAATTTTATCTGTTGAAATATGCTCTAAAATATTTTGTAGAGCTCTTTAAAAAGTTTAATTTGGAGGAGATAGTAAATGACAAAGAAAAAATTAGACTGGGAAAATTTAGGATTTGAATATCACGAAACTGACAAGAGATACATAGCAAATTATAAAGATGGTGAGTGGAAAGAGGGTAAATTAAGTTCTGAATCAAATGTGGTGATCAATGAGAGTGCAGCTGTTTTACAGTACTGTCAGCAGGTTTTTGAGGGTTTAAAGTCCTATACAACTAAAGATGGTGAAATTGTTACTTTCAGACCTGATTTAAATGCAGAGAGGATGATTGATTCTGCCCGAGGATTAAGGATACCTCCTTTTCCCAAAGAAAGATTTTTGGAAGCTGTTGATCAGGTAGTAGAGGCCAACGCTGACTGGGTACCTCCTTATGGGACAGGAGCTTCCCTCTATTTACGACCCTTTATTATCGGTTCCAAAGATGTAATTGCCATAAAACCGGCAGATGAGTATCAGTTTAGGCTTTATGCAACACCGGTTGGACCCTATTTTAAAGGTGGAGTAAATCCTCTGGTATTAAGAGTCAGTGATTCTGATCGAGCGGCTCCCCGGGGAACCGGAGATCTCAAGGCAGGTTTAAACTATGCCATGAGTTTAAATACCACTGTAAAGGCTCATGAGGAAGGTTATGATGAAAACCTATTTTTAGATGCTGCTACCAGAAGCTATGTTGAGGAGAGTGGTGGGGCCAATATTATATTCATCACAGAGGATAAGGAACTTGTAACTCCTAAATCCACTTCAATTCTGCCTTCAATCACCAAAAGATCAATTCTTTATCTGGCTGAAAATCATCTTGGTTTAAAAGTAACCGAAAGACCGGTTAAGTTAGAGGAATTAGAAAACTTTGCTGAAGCAGGACTCTGTGGTACAGCTGCAGTTATTTCTCCAGTCGGTAAAATAGTAAATGGTGATCAGGAAATAAGATTCCCAAGTGGAATGGACGATATGGGACCTGTTATCAAAGAACTATATGAGACCCTAACTCAGATACAGCTGGGAGTTATTGAGGCACCGACAGGCTGGATTAGAAAAATTAAATAAAAAATGTTATTAATAATAAATTTTAGTTTTACCGCTCTCTAAAAGAAGAGGGCGGTTTTTTTATTAACATTTTGTTAACTTTAATGAAATACTGTTGTCACATTGGTCTGTTAATATTTTAATAAAAGTAAAGGAACAAAATCTAAAACAGTATCTGATATTTATCCCGGTACATGCTTTTGAATGCGGCCAAATCAAATTATTACACTGACACTTATAAAATTGGTAAAAGCTTAGTTAAAGCTTCTAACAAAATTAGAAATGAATTGCAATGTGGAACAGTCTTCTCACCCAGCCTCTCCAATTAAAGCGAATAAAATTGCTGATATTTACTTCCCTGATATCTATCAAAGAGTTTTTGAATAAAATTATAAAAATTATGGACCAAAGTTTAAACTTATAAAATGTGAAGGAACAATTTAATACGTCATAGATTAATTATATAAAAAGTTCATTCACTCTGCTCTGACAGAACTTACTACTCGATCAAAAATTGAATTTAATTTAATATATTATTGCAATTTAAGAAAATTAAATTCAATAAAAAAGGGGGGTATTTTAAAACTAAAGCAAACAAAAGACGTTTTAATTTCTAAAGTGAAAAAAAATAAGGAGGGTTTTAAAAACATGAGTAAAAAATCACTTGTTATGGCTTTAACTTTAATTTTTATTTTTAGTCTCACTTTTTCTGCTATTGCTCAGGATGAGGATGAGGTTTTGTTAAACTTTTATTATCCGGTAGGTGTAGCAGGACCGCTGGCCAATGTTGTTGATGAAATGGTAGAGGATTTTAATGATTCACATGAAAATATTACTGTTCAGGCTGTATATTCTGGTGACTATGATGACACTATGCAGAGAGTTCAGACAGGAGTTATGGGAGGAAACCCGCCAGATATTGCAGTTGTAGAAATTTCGGAAGCACACAGTTTATTAGAAATGGATGCTACAATCCCTTTAACAGAATTTATAGAATCCGAATCTGAAGATTTTTTAGATCCATATTTTGATGCCTTTTTAGAAAATGGAAGGCTGCATGGAGAACAATGGACTATGCCTTTCCAAAGAAGCACCCCAGTCTTATATTATAATAAAGACCATTTTGCAGAAAAAGCAGACGAGTTAGAAGCTGCTGGATTAGATCCTGATCGTGCACCTGAATCCTGGGATGAAATGCTTGAGTATGCTAAGATTTTAACAGATAAAGAAAATGATCAGTGGGGGTTAATTATTCCGGGTGGATGGAATGATTGGATTTTTGAAGCTTTTGCTTACCAAAATGATGCACAGTTAATAAATAGAGAAGGTACAGAAGCTTATTTTACTGATGACAAAGTATTAGAAGCTGCTCAATTTTGGTATGATTTGGCTCACGAACATGAAGTTATGCCAAAAGAAGTAAGGACCTGGGCCGGTAGTCCGACAGATTTCGCAGGAGAAGCTGCTTCAATGCTTTATAATTCTACAGGAGCGTTGCCACCAATTATGGACTCTTCTGATTTTGAAGTAGGTGTGGCATTTATGCCAAAAAAAGAAACTTTTGGGGCAGCAGTTGGAGGAGGAGACTTTCATATCTTTAAAGATATTCCAGAAAAAAATCAGGAAGCAGCCTGGGAATTTATAAAGTATATGACCAATCCGGAAAATGCTGCTCTATGGAGTGTCGAATCAGGTTATGTTGCAGTCAGAGAAGATGCATATGAAGTTGAAATGCTTGCAGAAGATGTAGAAAAACAGCCGGGCCGGGCAGTTGCTAGAGATCAACTTGAATATGCTCATCCTAAAATGAGTGCAGTTGGTTATCAACAAATTAGACAAACCCTGACCGACATATTAGATGAACTTATGGAAGGTAATATGGATGCAGAAGAAGCAATGAATGAAGCACAAAATAGTATCCAAACAATTCTGGATAAAAACAATTAAAAAATAAATTTTTAATAAAGACAATAAATTGATAATTAATTAAAGTAGGCCTGACTTTTAAAATCAGGCCTACTAAAATATTAAGGTAAGAGGTGAAATCTTAAAGTATGAAAAAAAGCAAAGGGTTATTTTCTTATAAAAGCAAAATAGTTCCCTATCTTTTTTTACTTCCGTCAGCAATCTTTTTAATTACCTTTACTTATTATCCAATATTCAGGAGCTTTTATTTAAGTTTTTTTGAGAATAATCTTTGGATGCCAGAAGCAGAGTTCAATGGTTTGGGTAATTACAGGCTTATATTAGAAGACGAATTATTTTTTAATGTTATAAAAAATAATTTATTATATTTAATTGGAACCATTCCTGTATTAATTGCTCTTTCATTATTTATAGCTATAATTATAAATGAGAGAAGTAAATTCAGGGAATTTTATGAGGCTTCTGTATTTATGCCAACCTTAGTTCCAATGGCTGCTGCAGCAATGCTCTGGGTATTTATTTATAATCCTGATATTGGCATATTAAATCGAGTTTTAGGGTTTTTGGGAATATCTGGTAGAGCCTGGATTAACAGCAGTAAAACAGCCTTACAATCATTAATGGTAGTTATGGTTTGGAAAAATTTAGGTTATTTTGTTATCTTATTTTTAGCAGGGCTACAAAACATTAATTTTTCTCTTTATGAATCAGCCAAAATTAATGGAGCTAACTGGCTTCAAAAACATTTATATATAACCCTACCATTAATAACACCTACTTTAGTCTTTGTCATAATTGTTAATATTATAGAGTCTTTTAGGGTTTTTGATATTGTTCACATCATGACACAGGGAGGACCAGCCAATTCAACTAATGTTTTTGTATATTATATATATCAGCAGTCATTTAAATACTGGGATCTTGGAATTGGAAATGCTTTAACTTCAATCCTTGTTATTATTTTATTTATAACAATTGTTTTTATTATGAAATCACTAAGAGAAAGAATTCAATATGGTTAGGGTGTGAAAAATGTTAAAAAATACAAAGTCAAAAGAAAAAATCGGTAGTTTATTGAGTCATCTATTTTTAATTATTATTTCTATCATTGCAATAATTCCTTTAATTTGGGCATTTTCTACTTCAATTCAGCCCAGTGATGCTATTTTTGGTGAAGGATTAGGATTAATACCAACTGAATTTAGATTTGAAAATTATGTAGAAATTTTAAGTGCTGCACCTTTTGGTACTTACTTAATAAATACTGTTATTGTAGTTACTGCTACAGTTTTTTTCCAACTACTGGTAATTATCCCAGCATCCTATGCTTTTGCTAAATTAGATTTTAAAGGCAGAGAAATATTATTCTATATATTCATTGCCCAAATGCTACTACCGTTACAGGCAATAGTTGTACCAAATTATGATATAATGAGATTTTTAGGTCTTATAAATACAAGAAGCGCAATGGTCTTACCTTACATTGCTAGTGGTTATGGGACTTTTTTAATTAGACAGCAATTTAAACAAATTCCCGAATCATTAATAGAATCTGCCAGAATTGATGGGGCGGGTCACTTAACTATTTTAAAATATATTATGATTCCCTTATCTAAACCAATAATTACTGCTTTTTCACTGATTAGTATCGTAATTCACTGGAACGATTATTTCTGGCCCTTAATAATAACTGAAACTCCTAAGGTTAGGACACTTGCAATTGGTTTGGGTATGTTTGTACAGCAGGAAAGTGGAGCAGATTGGACATTATTAATGGCAGGAACAATGTTTATCGTTCTTCCATTATTAATTTTCTTTTTATTTAATCAGCGTATATTTATAGAAAGTTTAATGATTAAATCTGGGATAAAAGAATAGTAAATAAGAAGGGGAAGTCAATCAAAATCATAATTTGTGTAGGCGGTCAGTTTTATCAGAAATTAATTTTAAAATTAAGATAAATTTATAAATTGAATTTATTTTCCCGCCCTTTTTCAGTAGAGGGCGGTTTTAAAATATATAATATTCCAATCTTTTTTAATTAAGATTTTTTTATTTTCTAATTAATTCAAATATCTTGTATAAACTCAGATTTAGAAAGGAGAAGATATGCAAAAGATTGTTACTTTTACCCTAAATCCAACAATTGATAAAAAGGGGAAAATAAAATTTATACAGGAATTTATCATTTATTATATAAATAAGTATTATTAGAGGCTATTGATTCAGAATACTTTGCGTCTTCAGGAGGCACACTATGAAAACTCAAGTTTTTTTACGCGAAGAGCAGAAATATAAAGAAATAGCAATTACCGATTCTACAAAACCAGAGATAAATGATAAATTATTAAGCAAATGGAAAAACATAATAAATGTAATGGCAGAGATTATTGAAGTTTCTGCAGCTTTAATAATGAAAGTAAATCAGGATTCAATTCGGGTATTTTTAAAAAATCAAAATAAAGATAATCCCTACAAAATTGGATTTAGTGATTCTCTGGGTCAGGGTCTTTTCTGTGAAACAGTAATTGCTCAAAACAAAGTACTTTATATTAAAAATGCCTTAAAAAATGATGTCTGGAAGGATAATCCACATATTGATTTAAATATGATTTCATATTATGGTTTACCTCTTAACTGGTCAGATGGGGAGAGCTTTGGTACAATCTGTATTTTAAATAATGATATTATAGACTTAAATCAAAAAAGCAAAAATTTATTAAAATTATTTCGAAATCAGATTGAAGAAGATTTAAATTCACTGCTCAGGAAAAAAGAATTAAATAATTTTTTTGACATTAATTTAGATTTACTCTGTATTGTAAATAAGGAAGGCGATTTTGTTAAGGTTAATAGTGCCTGGGAAGACTTACTTGGATATTCTAAGGCTGAATTAGAAGGGATGAATTTTTTAGATTTTCTTCATCCTGATGATATAAAGCTCACCCGGAAAGTAATTGAACAATTAAAAGCCAATAAAAAAATAACTAAATTTGTTAATAGATTTGAAGATGAAAAAGGTGACTACCACTATCTTGAATGGAATTCAAAAGCTACCAAAAAATATTTTTATGCTGCCGCAAGGGATATAACAAAAAGAAAAAAGAATGAATATAAAATAAAAAAACAGAAAAAAAAATTAGACTGGATTATAGAAGGAACTAATACAGGAATCTGGGAATGGAATATAGAAACAGGAAAAACTGTTTTCAATAAAAAATGGGCAGAAATGATCGGCTATGAATTGGAAGAACTTGAGCCAACAACTGTTGAAACCTGGGAGGATTTGACTCATCCAGTTGATTTGCAAAATAGCAAAAAAGAATTAGAAAAATATTTTAATGGTAATCTGGATTTTTACAGTAGTGAAATGAGAATGAAGCATAAAGAAGGTCACTGGGTCTGGGTACTTGATAAGGGTAAAGTGATTTCCTGGAAGGATGATGGTCAACCACATAAAATGCTGGGTCTCCATATTGATATTTCTAAACAAAAAAGATATGAGCAGATTATAAAAGAGCTAAATAAAGTGGCAATTGAGTTTCAAGAACTTGATAATGAAAAAGAAATCTGTCAGCAAACTATTGCAAAAGCCAGAGAAATATTAGATTTTGATTTATCATATATCGGCCTGTTTAAAGACGATAAATTTGTTTTAACTGCTGCTTCTGATAAAATTGATGCCGAAACTCTACCGCTGGAATATGGAATGATTGGTAAAGCATTTAAAAATAATGAAAGTTATCTTACTTTAGACACAGAAAAGGATCCTGAGGCAAAACCACTAGATAGAAAATATAAATCAGGAATAACTGTTCCCATGCAGGATATTGGTGTTTTTCAGGTGATAGCAGCTGAAAAAAACAGTTTTAATTGGAGAGATTTAGAACTGGCCGAGATTCTTATTGCAAGCACTAAAGCAGCTTTAGAAAAACTTTACTACGAAAAAGAACTGGAGTATAAATCTTTTTATGACAGCCTGACCAGTTTGTATAACCGCAGATTTTTTGAAGAGGAAATGCAGAGGTTAAATACAAAAAGACAGCTCCCTTTAAGTATTATAATGGCTGATTTGAATGGTTTAAAGATTATTAATGACAGCTTTGGCCATGCTAAAGGTGATGAGCTTTTAGTAAAAACTGCGGAAATCTTAAAAGAAACTTTAAGAGAAGAAGATATTATTGCTCGTCATGGTGGAGATGAATTTGCCGTTTTGATGCCTGAGACTGCCAGAGAAGAATTAGAAAAAATTATTAACAGAATTAGAGAAAAAATCAAACTTATAAATACTAATAAAAAAATACCTCTTTCTTTAGCGATTGGTGGAGCTATTAAAAATGATTTAGCAGAAGATATAAATGAGGTACTGAGAAAAGCAGATAATCAGATGTATCAAAATAAACTGTCAGAAAGCAGGAACAGCAAAAGAAAAATTGTTCAGGGGCTGCTTAATATTTTAGATTCTAAAAGCCCCGAAACAAAAGAGCATGCCTCAAGAATGTCCAATTTAGCTCTTGATTTTGGAGAAAAATTAGGTCTTTCCATTTCTGAACTAAATAGATTATCTCTATTAGCTAATTTTCATGATATAGGTAAGGCTAATATTAGTGAGAAGATTTTAAATAAAAAAGATCAATTAACAAAAGAAGAATGGCAGCTTCTGCAGGGACATTCAGAAAAAGGTTATAAAATAGCAATCTCTTCCGAAGAATTTGCTGTAATTGCTGATGAAATTTTTGCCCACCATGAAAATTGGGATGGCAGCGGATATCCTCGATCTTTAAGTGGAGAAGATATACCCTATCTGGCCAGAATTATTTCAATTATTGACGCCTATGAGGTTATGACCCACAATCGTCCTTATGGAGAAGCTATTTCAAAAAAAGAAGCCCTGGCAGAAATAAAAAATAGTGCTGGCAGTCAATTTGATCCAGCACTGGTGGAAGAATTTATTGAAATGATGAGAAATTGAGGAATAATACTGAATTAAGAGTGGTGGAGGGAACTGACCCGGTGAAGCCCAGCAGCCCCCGAGAGGGAAGGTGCTAATTTCCGCAGCAGCTGTGCTGAAAGATAAGAAAGAAGCTGATGACTATTTATGGGCAATTCTCTTATTGAGAAGGGACAGTAAAAAAAGCCATAATTAATTTTAAAAGGGTGTGGTGAAAATAGATTACTTAACTGTAAAAGAAGATGATATATTTATAGTCAGTGATAAATTAGGGAACATACCTATGAATAATACTGAAGGGTATGGCTTATATACTTCGGATACTAGATTTTTAAGTGGATTTGAGCTTAAAATTAATCAAAAAAAGCCAATTTTATTATCAGCCAAAGAAAATGAAAATTATATTAATAAAATTTACTTGAGCAATCATGAATTTGAAATCCCCGGTCAAATAGTTCCTAAAGAGTCGGTAGTGATTAAAAGGAATAGATTTATTAATAATTTGTTATATGAAAAAATAGAAATAAGTAATTATAATAATTTTACTGTAAATTTAAAATTGGAATTTGAATTTGCTGCAGATTATAAAGATATTTTAGATATAAGAAATTTTTCTAAAATTGATTATAAGGGAGAAAAAAAATTTAATAATTCAAAAGAAAGATTATTATTTCAATACCAGGGGGAAGATAAAATCTTAAGAGAGACCGAAATTTCTTTTAAACCTCACCCGCAAAAAATTGACAAAAATAAAATAACTTATGAAATAATATTAGATTCTAAAGAGAAAAAAGATATATATTTATATATTGAAACTATTGCAGATAAAAATAAAGACCATCATAAAAAATATGAAGAAGCATTAACGGAAATAAAATCTTCATATCATGAGTGGGAAGAAAATACAACGAAAATTAAAACTGATAATCAAGAATTAAATAAATTATTAAGAAGAAGCAGTTTAGATCTGAGGACTTTAATGACTGATTTTGGTCAAGGAGATTTTCCGGTGGCTGGAATACCCTGGTATGTGTGTCCATTTGGAAGAGATGGATTAATTACAGGATTACAGATGATGATCTTAAATTCAGAAACGGCAAAGTCTATTTTGCGAACTTTAGCAGAACATCAAGGAGAAACAAGAGATACTTCTCGAGATGAAGAACCGGGGAAAATATTTCACGAATTGAGATTTGGAGAAATGGCTAATTTAAATCAGATTCCTCATACCCCTTATTATGGTACTGCAGATGCGACTCCTTTATTTTTGATTTTGATTGCTAAATATTATAATTGGAGTGCGGATTTAACTTTTGTGAAAGAATTATTACCACATATTAAAAAAGCTTTGAACTGGATTAATAAATATGGGGATAAAGATAAGGATGGTTTTGTTGAATATGAATCGAGTCCTGAAATAGGATATGAAGTAAAAGTATGGAAAGATTCTCAAGATTCTATGCGTCATCGTGATGGTTCAATTGCCGAATCACCAATGGCCGTATCTGAAGTTCAGGGTTATATTTACAGGGCTAAAAAAGATTTAATTCCTATTTTAGACAGGTTAAATGAAGAAGAACTCAAAGAAAAGCTAGAAATAGAGATAAAAAGTTTAAAAGATAAATTCACAAAAGAATTCTGGCTTTATGATCAAGATTTTTATGCTTTAGCCTTAGATAGAAATAAAGAAAAAGTAGCTTCAATTACTTCCAATATTGGTCAATGTTTATGGACAGGAATTATACCTCAAGAAAAAGCAGAAAATATCGTTAAAAGACTGGTTGCAGAAGATATGTTTTCTGGTTGGGGAGTAAGAACAATGAGTGAGATTAACAAAGGTTATAATCCAATCAGTTATCATAATGGATCAGTTTGGCCGCATGAAAATTCAATAATTGCCTCGGGAATTAAAAAATATGGTTATTCTCAAATTGCAAATAAAATAATAAAAAGTATTATAGAAGTAAGTCAGGAATTCGATAATTATAGACTGCCAGAATTATATTGTGGTTTTAATAGAAATGAAGGCTTAGTAAAATATCCCATGTCCTGCTCTCCTCAAGCATGGGCTGCAGCAGCACCATTTTTACTTTTAGAAACAATTTTAGGTTTAGAAGTTGATTTACCAAACAATAAATTATATTTAAACCCTGATTTTCCAACTGATATTAATTACATTAAGCTTGAAGATTTAATTTTGGGCGATGAAAAAATAAGTTTTGAGTTAAAAAGAATTGATGATGAAGTGAAATTAAATTTATTAACTAAAACTGAGGTAGAAATAATATTTGACAAATAATAAAATTTTCTTCTGAAGATTTTTCAGATTTATTGGAAATAGACAAATTAACTGTATTTTAAAATCTTAATAGTTTAGAACTTAAATTTGCTCATTAAAGTCAGGATCAAAAACCGGACAGTATCATCGAAAAACTTGACCGGCAGATGCTCGATATTAAAAAAGAACTTGATGAGTATGCAAAAGAGCAATAATATGATATTATTGCTCTAAAAATTATTTCCTATGTAATTGATAGTTCTGGAAACTTAATATCTCCTAAATCACAATTGATATTTCTATCAAAAAATGGATCTCCTTTATATTCCTGCATCTGGTAGTCTAAATCAGAAAAATAGGGAGTAAAAGCAAATTCAATTTTTTTGACATTTTTAAATGGTAAAAATTTAATTAATTGATTAAAACTTAGCTCTTTAAGAGAAAAGATATCAATAAGTTTTAAAGTATCTCCACTTTGCCTGGCAATAACCATTGTTTTTAATTCAGGGATCTCATAAAGGCAGTCTTTAAGATGGCTTCTGTGAATATGAAAAATATTTACACTGGCTGTATTTAGACAATCAAATTTATTCGAAAAATTTATATGATTATATACATAATTCCAGACAGCCTGATCATCATACTTTATTTTTTTCACTGTTAATTTCTCCTAACTTAGATAATAATTATTTTTTAAAGCGCCTAATTTAGTGGCAGCTTTAGCCTATAAAGATTTATAAATAGCTCTTCCTTTTGCCGGGACAGCTATTTCCAGATAATTTTTACCTTCACCAGCTTCTTTTACCTCAAGTTCGTCTCCAATTTTCTTTTCATCAGAAGAGTAGACACAGATAAAATTTTCGCCTGGTAGATGAATTTCACTGTCAATTAAGACTTTTGCTTTTTGAGTTCTATCTAATTCACAGTTTACTGCTAATAAAAATTCATCCTGACTAAAGATCCTTGACCAGGCAATAATTTCTCTGCACCTTTTTTGATCTGCCTGGGGAAGGTGGAAATCATTAGTTTTTAGTTCTGATATTTCTCTTAAATACTGCCTGCCCAATCTGAGGTGGATATGCTCATTTCTAAGTTCAGCCAGCTTTTTCATTTCCTGATATACAGGATGTTTACTGTCAAAAAAGCTTCTGTTTCGGGTTCTGAAGGCACCAAATTCTCCTCCAAACATTGATTCTCTAACATATTTATCATGGTCTCCACTGCCGTCAAAAGCCTGTTCAGTCCCATAATAGATGCAGGGAATCCCGGCAGTGAAAAAATTTAAGAAGACAGCATTTTTTAAAAGGGGAGCTGTTTTTTTATCTGCTGTAAAACGTTCTTTGTGCTTTGGTTTATATACCATATCATGGTCGTCAAACATTGTAATAACTCTTTTGTGGTACCACTGATTTTCACCTTCACTTAAAACCTGAGAATTGGTAAAAATAGAAAAATAGTTTTCAGCTGCAGAATATCCCTTGGCAACATTTTCAAGAACTTCCGGTATTTTATTGATACCAAGAGCAGCATCAAGACCGGTATTTTCACAGATGGATTTTGCAAATTCCATTCCACCGGTGATTTCTCCTACGATATAAAAATCCTTTTTACCCAGAGTCTGGGTAAATTCTTTAATTTCTGTGACAAAAAAGCGGACAGCACCGGGATCTAAGTGCTTTACTGTATCCAGTCTAAAACCGTCCAGGTCTGCATAAGCTATCCAGTATTTATAGCACTCTGTTAAAACTTTTAAGGCTTCTGAAGGCTTATAATCATCTACCTTTCCAGAACCAGTATTGATATTTTTTAAAGAGAAAAAATCTCCCTCCCTAAATTCCGGATCACTGTCCCAGTTTCTGATATAACCTTTTTTGCTGAAAGTTTCTAGATTGAAAATTTCCTGAGGCCAGACTCCTCCTTCAGGCCAGGTAGAGCTGTAATCAGGATTATCTGGATCAATAACCGCTTTTCCATCTTTATCTCTAAAGGCCTTAACAGGATATTCCTGACCGGTATAGAAGGCATCTTCTGCATCATAAAGTAACACATCAGCTGTGTGATTGATTATTACATCAAGGATGATATAGATTCCCTTTTTATGGGCTGTATCAACCAGCTTCTTCAGCTCAGCTTTTGTACCAAAATGTGGATCAATCTCTAAAAAGTTCTGAGTTCCATAGCCGTGATAATTATCTGAGTAAATGGGCTGTTTAAGGATCGGGCTGATCCAGAGCACACTCACTCCCAATTCTTTGAGATAGTCCAGCTTATCTGTTATCCCTTTTAAGGTGCCTCCAATCCATTTTTCTCCGCTTTCCAGCCACTTCTCTTTAGCTGCATCAGTTTTTAATGCATTTTCATAATCATTTTTTTCATCATAGAGAGGATAATCTTCCTCAGATGCAAATCTATCTACAAGCAGAAAATAAAAAATCTGTTCATCCCATGCTTCCGGAGACTTTTGATATTCTCTTTTTTTAATAATTTCTTTTAAATTAAAATCCTGAATACTTTTCATAAGCTGCCTCCTTAGATTTTAGTGATGATTTATTATTTATATTCTTTAAAATTATTATTTATCCTTTAATAAAATGCTGAATTAGAGCTGAAAAAGGAATAGATTTCTTTTTGAAGAATAAGATATTAGTAGAAATTTTACTGAAATAGAGAAAATAATAAAAATCTGCAGAAGAAGATGAAGTTTGCGAATTTATTTCCAAAGACAGCAAACTGGATATTTTAAATATTTTAGGCTATACTTATCTTAGAAATTGCAGCATTAAGGAGTCGGATAAATGAATAAAAATTACAAAGAATTTTTAGCTTCATATACTAAAAGTGACTTAATAAAAATCAGGCAGTACTGGAACTTCAGTGGAATCAGTCAGTTAAATAAAGCTGAATTAGTGGATGTTCTGGATCAAAAAATTAAAGAAAATTTGAAAGAATGGCTGTCATATCAGAGTTCAAAAGAGGTTGAGTTTTTAAAGAAATTAATTAAAGAACAGCAGCAGAGTAAGTGGGTAGAAATAGCAGTTAAAGATATTTTGCCTCCAGCCTTAAATAATTTTCAGGGACACGGAATTATTGATATTAAGGATACAGAAACTGAAAGATCTGTCAGAATACCGGCTGAACTGTCAGCAGAGATTGCAGAGATTATAACTGATTTAGAGTTTCAAGAAGAGATAAAAAATAATAATAGGCTGCTTCAATTTGCCCGGGGACTTTTAGCTTATTATGGAGCGCTTTCATTTATGCAGTTAATTGAATTTTACGATTTTTATTTTGAGGTTGAAACTGAGCCAGAAAAAATTCATCATTTTTTGAAATTAATAAATGAAGCATTTCTAAATACTTTTGATATAGAATACTTTGATCACTATTATCTCTATTCAGGAGTTTTTAATCCGGAAGAAATAATTAGGGAAATAAAAATGAGGCCTCAAATTGATTACTATAAACCAGCCAAAAAAGATATACTCTATGCTGGAAAACATGACCGGGAAAAATTAAATTTTTCTCAGCAGAAGTTCAGAAAAATACTGCTTAAAGATTTTTCTCTATCAGAAGATGAGGTGGAAGAGATAATCTGGACTATGATGCTGGATATAAAAAATGACAGGAGGACAATAGAGATTATTCAGGAATTAGGAGCTAAATTAGAATTTGATGTTTTTGAACAGGCACAGGATTTCTTTCAGGAAATGAATGAATTTCATAATAATACCCGCCTCTGGATTTTAAAGGGGCATACCCCGAATGAGATTATGGAAGAAGAGCGTAAACACCTGCGTCCACTACCTAAAAATGAATATCAATTTAGTTCTCATGTAGACCAGGTTGTCAAAGGGGAAAAGGTTGGCCGCAATGATCCCTGTCCCTGCGGCAGTGGTAAAAAATATAAGAAGTGCTGTCTGGGGAAAGACTAAAGTTTTTAAATAAATATATGGAGGTAATTATGCAGTTTAAAAAAGTTGAAAAAGACGATTTTAGTTCTGTGCAG
>JBKHDA010000013.1:0-40251 GCA_046541575.1 Halanaerobium sp.
ATTTAAACTATTCATTTAATTTCTTTTTAGCAATCCTTAAAACCTGTTCAACACTTATCGACTTCATGCACTGCATTTCCCGACTACAGTGTTCATCCCAGCAGCGGATACATTCTAAACTGTTATCCTGAATCACAGTATGACCTTCTCCATAAGGACCATGTGTCTCAGGAGCAGTTGGTCCCATTAAAGCAATAACTCTCAGCCCTACTGCAGCTGCCAGATGAGTCGGACCTGTATCTCCGCCAATATATAAATCTGCTCTATTATAAATTTCTGTCAGTTCTTCCAGGTCAGTTTTACCGGCAAGATTGCTGTAAGAACTTTCTTCAACAGATATAAAGCTTTCAATAGCCTCCCTGTCAGAAGGAGCTCCGGTAAAAATAACATAATAACCGGCCTTAATCAGCTGATTAGCCAGTTCAAAATAACGATCCAAAAACCAGTTTTTAGATTCCCAGGTTGTAAAAGGATTAATTATAACCATTTTTTTATTTTTTTCAACTTCTTCTTCTTCAAATAAACGGCTGACCCGACTTTTAATCACCGGGTTGATCTTTAAACCATAATTAACTTCATCAGTTTTTGCTCCCAGAGCAGAGGCCAGATGCAGGTTCCTTTCGACCTTATGCAGTGTTTTATTGGGAATTTCGATTTTAGCCTGATAAAATAAAGTACTTAATTCCCTACCATCAGCAGGCCCCATCCGCAGACCCGGCTTAGATAAAAAACCACTCAGCGCACTTTTAAACAAACCGTGCAGATCAAGATTTAAATCATAATTATTCTTTTTCATTTTCTTAAAAAAATTGAAAAATGATTTAACAGCTCCAACTACATCTTTTTTCAGCATCCCCCGCCATTCTCTGCGCGGCAGCAAAATAACATTATCTATATAGGGATTTAATTTAACCAGTGGATAAGCCTTCGCTTCTACCAGCCAGTCAATCCGGGCCTCCGGATACTTCTGTCTAACAGCATAAGCCACCGGTAGAGCATGAACTACATCCCCAATTGCACTCAATCTTGTAATTAATATTCTCTTAGCTTTATTCTCCAGCATTATAATCTACTCCCTGCTCTAATAAAACATCAATCAGCTGCAGATGTTTGCGCACTGAACCTCTATTTTTATCAATTAATTCAGCTGCTCTTTCAGCCCGCTGCTCTCTATACTGATCATTAGCCAGAAGCTGATATACTTTTTCAAAAAAGTCATCAGCGTCTTTAATTTCAAAAGCTACTTCATTTTCCAGTAGAAAATCTCTTTCCTCTCTAAAATTATACATACT
The DNA here is from genome assembly GCA_046541575.1 of Halanaerobium sp. Taxonomy (GTDB): domain Bacteria; phylum Bacillota; class Halanaerobiia; order Halanaerobiales; family Halanaerobiaceae; genus Halanaerobium. The sequence goes on from JBKHDA010000013.1 coordinate 1,293, forward strand.
CTCACCGAATAAAACAACCTTAGCTCTGGCAGCAGCTTCAATTACATTGTGGCCGCCCCGATCAATTAAAGAACCACCAATAAAAACTAAATCAGCATAAAAATAAAGCTGAGCCAGCTCCCCCATGGTATCTATAATTATAATATCAGTATCCTCAGCCAGCTGAATCTGATTCCGCTTAAGTTCTGAATAAAGCACAGCAGCAGCTCCATTTTCCTGACAGAGCTTTAAAAGCTCTTCTCTGCGCTCAACATATCGCGGTGCAAGTAGAATTTTAAGTTTATCGAAATCATTTTTAAGCTGTTGATAGAGCTTAATAATCATTTCTTCCTCACCCTGATGGGTACTGCCTGCAACAAGCACCTTTGTCTGCTCTCTTATTTTAAGCATCTCTTTTTTAGCTAAATACTCTTCTTCAGTCGGTGGGTTGAGTTCAATATCATATTTTAAATTACCATTAATACAGATATGGTCTTCAGCTGCTCCAAGTTCTTTAATTTTTTCAGCTGCCTCCTGATGCTGCATACTGAAAATATCAACTCGCTCCAGCATATCTTCTAAAAGGGAGCCCAGATATTTGTACTGTCCAAAAGAATCATCACTGATCCTGCCGCTGGCCAGCATAATCTGAGTTCCGTGCTGATCTAAACTCCTGATCAGATTTGGCCAGAGCTCTGTTTCAATCATAATGAAAAGATCAGGTTGGAAAATATTAACTGCCTTTTTGACAACCCAGTTTAGATCAAAAGGAAGGTAAATAATTAAATCCGCACCTTCGATTTTCTTTTTAGCCAGATTTTTGCCGCTGGCTGTCATTGTAGAAAAAATAATTCTTGCTTCCGGATATTTATTTCTGACTTCAGCAGTCAGCTTCTGAGCGGCAAGGGTCTCACCTGCAGAAGCAGCCTGAATCCAGATAACTTTGGAAGCCGGAAAGAGCAGATCTAAATTTTGATTATAAAAAGCAAAGCGCTCTCTTAAATTAAGTTTTTCTCCACTCTTTCTGCTCTTAAAATAAAAGTAGGGAAGTAAAAAAACTGTCAAAATAGACAAAAGCAAATTATAAATAAAGTACATAATCTCCCCTCCATGATCCAAAAATATTTGTCAATCAAATTTAACTATATGTTTTCCAGCGTTTATGCAGCCACATCCAGTCAGCAGCTTCCTTTTTAATCTCTGCTTCAGTCAGCTTGAGCAGTGACTGCAGCTCTGATTTCAATTCTGATTTAGAAGCCTTTTTATCAATTCTGCGTGGTGGATAACATTTAAGCTCGTGCTGCAGCCAGCCCTGCCGGTGGAAAAAAACAGGTACAATTGCTGCTCCTGTCCGCTGTGCAAACTGTACTGCTCCAGCATAAGTAGAAGCATCTCTCTCAAAAAATTTGAGTTTCCAGCCGCTGCTGCGTGCATCCTGATCCCCTAAAATTGCAACAACCTGATTATCTTTTAATTTTTTAAAAGCCTGTCTCACTGCCAGCCCTTTGGGTATAATTCCAATTCCCATTCCACGCCTGATCTGATTAATCTTCTGATCAAATAAAGAATTATTCTGTTCTCGGGCAATAGAATTAATTTTATACCCCTTCATAGCCAGAACTGCTCCCAGAAGCTCCCAGTTGCCGAGATGAGCTGTATAAAGTATAACACCTCTGCCATCCTCCAGGGCCTGGTCTAAATATTCCAGTCCTTCAAAGTCAACCATCTGATCAATATCTTCCTCAGTCAGGCTGTCTTCTATTAAAAATTCTGCAAAATTATAACCTAAATTTTCATAAACTTTTTTGATCATTTTTTTCGATTCCTGATCATTTAAACTTAAAGCTCTTTTTAAGTTTAAGCGAGAATGCTCTCTGCGCTCAGGTGTTAATAGATAAGCTAAAACAGCAATCAGCTTCCCTAAATAACGACCGGCTCTATCAGGGAGTTTTTTGAGTGAATATCTGAAAATATTATATAAATAAATACTTAGTTTATCTTTCATTTTTAGCCTCTTTTATTTTCTCTAATTTAAAATGCGGATTTATTTTCTAAAAAACCTTTGCCCGCAGTAAATCCTGAAAATTAAGCATTGCAACCGGCTTTCCAGCTTCCACAACAGGGAGATCATTAATCTCTTTTGACTCCATAATCTGTAAAGCCTCTGCTGCCAGTCTGTCCGGTGCAATAGAAATTGGATCAGCAGTCATATAATCTTTAACCGGACGGTCTATAAAGTCTGAAGATTTTTCTAAAAGTCGGCGGATATCACCATCAGTAATTATCCCCCTTAATTTCCCTTCCTGGTCCACAATAGAAGTTGAACCCATCCGGCTTTTGGTCATTTTAAATAAAGCCTCTCTAACCGTGGTTTCAATTTTTACCACCGGGTTCTGCTCTCTAATTTTAATTACATCCCTGACCTTAGTCAGAAGTTTGCGGCCTAAAGACCCACCTGGATGATAGAGGGCAAAATCTTCGGGAGTAAAACCATAAAAAGAAGATAAAGCAATAGCCAGGGCATCTCCCAGTGCCAGAGCAGCTGTTGTGCTTGCTGTAGGAGCCAGGTTATGAGGACAGGCTTCTGTAATTACATCTGCCTCTAACACTAAATCGGCATGTTCAGCCAGAGTGGAATCACTGCTGCCGGTCAGAGCAATCAGGGTAACCCCAATCCTCCTCAAAGAAGGAAGTAAAGAAATCACCTCATCTGTCTCACCACTGTTGGAAACAGCAATTACTACATCACCGGCTCTGATCATTCCCAGATCACCGTGTAAGCCTTCACCTGCATGAACAAAAAATGCAGAAGTTCCTGTACTGGAAAATGTGGCTGCCAGCTTTTTAGCCACCAGACCTGTTTTCCCAACTCCTGTAAAGACAACTCTCCCGGCTGAATCAATAATCAGCTCCATTGCCTTTTTAAAGCTGCCGTCCAGTTCTTCTTTTAATTTTAAAACTGCATCTGCCTCTATCTGCAGTGCATTTTTGGCTTCTGCAAGCCCCATTTTTAATTTGTCTTCTCTAGTCTTTTTTGTCATTTTATTTCACCCAAATCTTAATAATCTATTTCTTCACAGTCTTTCACCGCATTATCAACTGCCAGACCCTGTTTTAAAATTCCTTCCAGCTGATCTAAAGGAATCATATTAGCTCCATCACTCTTAGCAACCTGAGGATTGTCATGAACTTCCATAAATAGAGAGTCAATTCCTACTGCCAGAGCTGCCCTCATTAAATAAGGTACATATTCTTTTTCACCATCTGAGCTGTCTCCAGCTCCACCTGGTAATTGAACCGCATGAGTGGAATCAAAAACAACCGGATAACCGGTTTTGCGCAGCCTTGGCAGTGAGCGCATATCTACAACTAAATTGTTGTAGCCAAAAGAAACTCCTCTTTCGGTCAAAAGAATCCGTTCATTACCTGTGCTTTCAATCTTTTCTACAACCTGATCTATATCCCAGGGAGCTAAAAACTGCCCCTTTTTAACATTAATTATACTGCCTGTTTTACCTGCTGCTGTCAGCATATCTGTCTGTCTGGATAAAAAGGCCGGAATCTGCATAATATCCAGAACATCAGCTGCAGCTGCCGCCTGTTCCGGTAAGTGAATATCCGAAATTACCGGTAGATCAAATTCCTTTTTAACCCTCTCTAAAATTCTTAATCCCTCTTCTAAACCGGGACCGCGGTATGATTCAATCGAGGAGCGGTTGGCCTTATCAAAAGAAGATTTAAAAACATAGGGAATTCCCAGCTTTTCCGTGATTTTCTTAATTCCTTCTGCAATTCTCATTACTCTGTCTTCTTCTTCAATGGCACAGGGACCTGCTAAAAGCACAAATGGCTTTTTTTGATCCCCAAATATTATTTCATCATTTAACTTAACTTTTTTAATCATCTTTTACCTCCATTGACTGTCACTTGAATATTTCTATTTATCTTAAAACCATCTCAATTATTTATTAGCTGACTTAAGCTCTTTTTCAACCAGCTTAATATCTTCTCTGCGGTCAACTCCAATTAATTTAGCCTCTGTTTCCAGAACTTTAATTTTATATCCGTTTTCCAGCACCCGCAGCTGTTCTAAAGACTCTGCTTTTTCCAGCTCAGTCCTCTCCATCCGGGCATACTGCAGCAGAAAATCTCTGCGGTAAACATAAAGCCCTATATGCTGATAATAATTCTGAGCCTCTAAATCCGAATCCCGATAATAGGGAATCGGTGAGCGGGAAAAATAAAGAGCATAATCATTTTGATCAGTAATCACTTTAACCAGATCCGGGTTTTCAGCTTTTTCAGCACTGATCTTTCTTTTTAAAGTGCTCATTTTTAAATTTTTTTCTCTGCTGAAGGGTTTTAAAGCAAGAGCAATACTTTCAGCCTTAATCAGCGGCTCATCTCCCTGAACATTTACTATCAACTCAGCTTCTATTTCCGCAGCCGCCTCTGCAATTCTATCAGTCCCACTCTGATGCTGCGCCGAGGTCATAATTACCCTGCCTCCGGCTTCTTCAACCCGCTTTTTTATGCGCAGATCATCAGTAGCAACATAAACCTGATCTATCATTTTACATTTTTCTACTGCCTGATAGACGCGAACAATCATTGCTTCTCCTAAAATTTCTGCCAGCGCCTTGCCTGGAAAACGGCTGGAGGCATAACGGGCAGGTATCACAGCAGCAGTTTTTAATTTCGTCATTAAAAATCCACCTCAAATTTTTATTTGGGCCTTCCATTTTTGATTTTCTCTTTTACAATACCCAGTAATTTTTCTTGATCCTCGATAGCTAAAGAAATCCTGAGATAATAAAAAGGCAGCTCACCAATCATCTCTGCAAAATCAAATAATTTAACAGCATCCTTTTCTGTAGTCAAAATTAAATTCGCCTCAGAAGCAGAATACTGATCAAGCAGAGTTAAAAGATCTTCTTTCTGATAATTGTAGTGATCCTTAAATATCCTATAACTGACTACTTCGGCCCCGGCACTTTCTATACTTTTTACAAAGGCTTCAGGGCTGCCGATTCCAGAAAAAGCAAAAACCTTTTTCTCCTTTAAAAAGTCAGTACTCTCTTCCTCCTGTGAAGCTACAGAAACACAGCCTTCTAAGCTGGTCTCAGCTTTAAAAACACCCTCATTGGCAGGGCTTAGAATATTTAAAGATTTTTCAAGCTCCTTAATTTGGGTAAAGTCTACATTTTCACTCCGATTCAAAAGAAAAAGATCGGCTCTTTTTAAAGCAGCAAAAGGTTCTCTTAATAATCCTGCTGGTAAAACTTTATTGTTTGAAAAAGGTTTTTCGGCATCTATTAAAACAATATCTGCCTGCCTTTTTAATTGATAATGCTGAAATCCATCATCAAGCAGTATTAAATCTACCCCGTGCTCAACCGCAAGTTTTGTTCCCTGATATCTATTAGCTGAGCGTATAAAAATTAAATTATTATTTCTGCGGGCCAGCATAAAAAGCTCATCTCCCGCCTGAGCAGCACCGGCATATAGCTGCTTTTTATCTTTGATCAAAAATGGTTCTTCTACATCCTGACAGGCACCATAACCGCGGCTGATAACAGCAATTCTATAATCAGATTTCAGCTCTTCTGCTAAAAAAGCAGTAAAAGGTGTTTTACCCGTACCCCCGGTAGTAATATTGCCCACACTGATTACCGGTACTTCTGCTTCTTTTTTCTTTAAAATATTATTCTTATATAAAACAGACCTAATTTTAGCAAGCTGTGCATAAAAAATAGAAAGCAGAAATAAGACAAAACGAATTACTGCAGCAAATTTGCTGTTTTTAGATCCATCTATTATTTTTTCTAAATAATTACTCAAACTATCCATATATTTAATACCACCATTACTTTTTGACTATTTCGGCTGCTCTTAGATTAACTTTTTCCATTTTAGATTTTAATATTTTCTGTTTTGCTTCCATTTCCATTCCAGCTTCAAAACGAAAAGGCTCTCCAAAAACAAGAGCAGTTTTGCTGAAAGGAAGCGGCAGCAGATATTTATCCCAGCTGGCAAAATTCTTCTTCCAGCGGGCATCTACCCCCATTGGAACCAGCATGGAATTAGCCTTTTCCTGCAGGAAAATAATGCCGGGCTTTATTTCATAAATCGGTCCTGTAGGACCATCCGGAGTCAGAGCAGTACTGGCTCCCTCTTTAAGTTTTCGGTAAAGTGAAAGCAGGGAGCGGCTTGCCCCTCTGCTGCTGGAACCCCGAACTGTTTTCCAGCCCAGCCTGTGCAGAATCTCTGCCATATAGCTGCCGTCACGGCTCAAACTGGTTAAAGCATAAATTCCTAAATCTCTTAAAAAATAAGCTGGAACCCAGCTTTTACCATGCCAGCTGGAAAAGACAATTGATTCCCCAGCAGCCAGAGCCTTTTCTACCTGCTCCCAGCCTTCAACCTGCAGCCGATAGCTCTTATTGGTAAATTTAATTAAATTATAGGCAAGAGGGGGGATCAGCTCTGCTTTTAAATTATTTTTAAACTCTGACAACTGACTCACCCCTCCTAATATTTTTAAAACCACTTTTTAGGCATTTGGATCTTCAATAAACTGCCCCTGATATAAAGAAGCATATTTACCCTGCTTTTTCAGCAGTTCCTGATGACTTCCCTGTTCCATAATCTCACCCTGTTCTACTACTACAATCTTATCTGCATTTTTGATAGTTGATAAACGGTGAGCAATAATAAAGGTTGTTCTATTTTCCATCAGATGTTCTAAGGCCTCCTGAACCAGTGCCTCAGATTCCGAGTCAAGTGAAGATGTAGCCTCATCCAGGATTAAAATCTTTGGATTTTTAAGAATGGCTCTGGCAATTGAAATTCTCTGTTTTTGACCCCCGGAAAGACCTACACCTCTTTCTCCAACCATTGTATCATAACCATCGGGAAAACTCATAATAAAATCATGAGCATTGGCTGCCTTAGCTGACTCCTGAATAGCCCGGTCATCAGCATCTAAATCACCATAAGCGATATTATCTCTCAGAGACCCGCTGAATAAAATTGTTTCCTGTGGTACTATCCCAATAAAATCACGCAGGGTATCAATTTTTAGATCCTTAAGATCATGACCGTCCAGCCTGATCCGACCCTCAATTGGATCAAAAAAGCGTGGTATTAGATCAACCATAGTTGTTTTTCCGGCTCCACTGTGGCCGACAAGAGCTACAACCTCACCCGGCCTGGCAGTTAAATTGATATTTTTTAGTACAACTTCATCTCTATTGTAGGCAAAACTTACATTATCAAAAACAACTTCACCCTGAACCTCCTGCAGCTCAATTTTATTTTCATCATCTTCCCGCAGTTCACTTTCAGTGTCCATAATTTCAAAAACTCTCTCTGCAGAGGCAAATAAATTCTGCAGTCTTTTACTCAATTTAGTGATTGCTCTTAAGGGCTCACTGATAGTCAAAAGCAGGGTAAAAAATGCAATCAACTCCGAAGCTGTCATCCTTCCCTGCATTACCTCATAACCACCATACCAGAGAATGGCTGTAAAAGAAATTGCAGCCAAAAACTCTACCAGTGGAGTTAAAATAGCTCCATACTGAGTTTTTTTCATTTTGGCTCTAAAATTAGCCTGATTTTCGCTGCTGAAACGTTCGAACTCATATTCCTCCCGACCAAATGATTTGACAACCCTAACCGCCGAAAGGGTTTCCTGCAGCACATCAGATACATCCGCTATTTTAATCTGCACCCTGCGGCTGACTTTTTTAAGTTTATAATTAAATTTAGTAATAACATAGGTAATAAAGGGTAAAATTATAATCAGAAAAATAGTCAGGCGGTAATTTAAATAAACAAGATAAATTATTCCCCCAACCAGAGTAAAAATCTTATCAATACTGCCAACAGTAGTTTTAATCATCGAACTTTCCAGCTGCTGCACATCATTGGTCACCCTTGATAAAATATCACCGGTTTTATTTTTGCTGTAAAAACTTAATGATAAATTATGAAGGTGAGAATAAAGATCATCCCGCATATCTTTAATCGACTTTTGTGACACATAGGAAACTAAATAGGTTTTTCCATAATAAGAAACTCCCTTGAGAAAATAAACTACTATCATCATTCCGGCAACTAAAGAAAGCTGAATCATACCTTCTCTTCCCATGTCAATATCAGAGATAATTGTTTCTAAAAGCCCCTGAAAAACCCTGACAAAAAAAACAGTTAAAAAGGCATGAACCAGCATGGAGATTACTCCCCCTGCCAGCCTGCCTTTATATGGTAAAACATAGTTAAATACTCTTTTTAATGTTTCAAATTGGTTATTCTCTTGAGCTGAGTCCATAATAATGAATCCCCATTCCTGAAATTTCGTGATCAACATCCAAACCAGGGATACCAAGTTTTCCATAAAGAGCTACTGCTAAATGAGGCTCTTTACTAACAATTCCAATTTTAATTCCTGCACCCGAAATACCGGAAAGTGGTTTATCAAAATCAATCATTGCTCTCTCCACACAGCGGGTCAAAATACGCTGGTCCTGAACAGATTCTGTAATTACATCACCTTTAATCGCTGCTCCCAGGCAGTTTCTTAAAACCTTATCCTTCAGCTTTGAACCCTTACCACCTGCTCTGGTTATTACAGCTTTATATCCCTCATTTTTATATGCATCTATAATTTTGCCATCAAATTCATCATTAACCATTGAAAGAAGAACAGCCACCTTCCCTATTGACTGACTCCCGTCAATTTCTGTAAAATCTTCAATTGTAAAATCTGATAAATTCATCAAATCACCTCTTAATCTTATTTTCTTACTTATTTCCTTTTAAAAAAGGTTTAAAAATGTCTAAATTTTTCCTACCATAATCTGCTATTCAACAAAACTACTCCAGTTCCTCTTTTAATTCCGGGAAAATAGCTCTAATAAACTCTTTATATCCTTCAATTATTCTGGGTGAAGGTCTGTTAACCAGATCCTGATCAACCAGGTATAAACGATCATTTTTAAAAGCAGAAACTTCTCTAAATATATCTTTTTGACTAAGTTCTGCTAAAGTTAAACCAGTTGGGGTGCTGTGTTCACTGCTGATATAAACTTCCGGATCAGCAGCAATTAAACTTTCGTTATTATAAGTCGGCCAGCTCCCTTCAGCTTCTCTGGCAATATTATAACCTCCGGCATCAGCAATCAAACTGTCGATAAATGTTCCTCTGCCTGCTGTATATAAAGGATCTGACCAGATCTGGTAGAAAACTCTCGGCCTTTCATTATCTTCAAGTTTTTGCTCAACCATATTTTGTAATCTCTGATATTCAGTTTCCATCTCTTTACTTATCTCTGCACCTTTTTCTTCTGCAGAAAGCAAATACGAAATATCTTCAATCATTGTTATTGTATCATTAATTGAGCCAGGTTTAAAACCAATAGTTTTTATTCCTAATTCTGATAATCTTTTTAATGTTTCAATTTTAGTAACAGATGCTGCAATCACCAGATCCGGCTCTAAAGCTACAATCTTTTCAATATTCGGTTCATCAATTCTTCCCACATCTTCCTTGTTTAAAGCCTGCTCAGGATAATCACAGGCAGAACTAACAGCTGCCAATTTATCTTCTAACCCTAAAGCATAAATAACTTCGGTAATAGCAGGTGCCAGAGAGACTATTCTCTGAACTTCTTGCTCAACTGTAATTTCTCTGTCCAGATCATCAGTATATTCAATGGGAAAATTCTGAGCCAGCACTGATGTAGATAAGCTAAAGAGAAAAATTATAATTATAAAACAAACCATCAAATTTTTTTTCATTGCTTTACTCCTTAAGCTAACTAATTTCTTTAAGTTATTTTAGACCGATTTGGGATCGGCACCGGGGCCACTTTATGACTGTTTTTAGCCGCCATTTTTTTAATTTTTTCTTCAACCTCAGGTTCTGCTTCTCCAGTTAAAATATAATTATCAAGCTCCTGATAGCTGAAACCCATTTCAGACTCATCTGTCTGTCCACCCCAGAGGCCAGCTGAAGGCTTTTTCTCAATAATTTCAGCTGGAATTTCAAGTTCCCGGGCCAGTTCTTTAACCTCGTGTTTAACCAGTGAGCCTAAAGGAGCCAGATCGATTCCTCCATCACCGTGTTTTGTAAAATAACCAATTTTCAATTCACTCCAGTTATCTGTACCGACAACCAGATAGTTTTTTGCCTGTGCAAAGTAATATAAAGCGGTCATCCGCAGGCGGGGTTTAATATTTGCTTCAGCCAGTTTACCGCCTTTAATTCCGCTCTGCTTTAAATTATCCAAAAAGTGGTCATAAATTTCACTTAAATCATTTTCTATAACCTGCATTCCAAATCCACCCGCAACTTTCAGAGCATCCTCTCTATCCTTAGAACTGGAATGGCAGGGCATAATCACAGTCAAAAGTTCGTCACCAAAAGCAAGCTGACATAAACGGGCAGTTACAGCAGAATCAATTCCTCCACTCAAACCAACAACAGCACCATCCAGACCAGCGTTTTTTACTTTTTTCTGCAGCCAGTTAACTAAATTATTCTTTATTTTTTTATAATCTTTATCAGCAGCTATATTTTTATCCATTATTCTTCCCTCCAGGGATATTCTCCAGCAATCATATCTCTAAAATCACCTTTAAGTTCTGTAATTTTCCAAATTCCATCAACCTGTTCAACTAGAATCTCATCTTCAACCTTATTGCTGTATCTACCTTCCTGATCTCTAAAATTGAACTCATAAGTCGCTTTAAATCTATATTGAGTTTCAGAAGCAGCAGTCTCTTCAATTTCTAAATTTTCAAGACTATATACCTGTTTAGTCTCATCATCTGTTTCCTGATCACTGTAAGCCTGCTGCATTGTTTCTATAACATGAGATTCAGATATCATTCTCTCCATCTCACCCAGATCAAACTCAACAGCTTCATTTGCCAGTTTTATATTTTTAGTTGCTATGGCCCTATAAAAATAATTCACAACCTCGGCCGGAGAATTATCTTCAGTTATTGTAGCACCCGGACCGGATCCCATTCCCCAAATAACAGCTCCAACAAGGATGGTAAAGAAAAGAATTACTTTCCAGCTCTGCCGGAAAAAAAGCTTGATATTCTCATTTCTCCTCTTCTTTTTTACTGCTTTATTATCAGTCAAATTTTTTCTTTCAAAAAACGCTTCCAGCTCAAACTCATTTTCAGCAGCAGATTTTTTCAGTGCTGCCGCTGCCTGCTTAAGTTCAGGCCTTTCTGATTTATCTCTGGCCAGCATTTCCATCAGAAGTCTATTTAAATCCTGACTGATCATCGGAACTAAAGCTTTAATTTCCAGGATGTTTTCTGTCTGAATCTTATTTAAAACTTTAGCATTATCCTGATCACTAAAAATTGTTTCTCCACTCAAAAAGTAATAAAAAACTGCTGAAACATTAAAAAGATAAGATTTAAGCTGCCATTCCTCTCCTTCTATAATCTCAGGTGGAATAAAATAATCTTTTGCCGGCGGCTCCAGCTCAAAGTCATTATAACTTCTCTTACTTCTCAAAAGTTTTTCCGGCATCAAATAAATATCTTTATTTTCATCAATCCAAAAATTATAAGCATTGATTCCGGCTGGAAATACTTCTCTGATCAGCTCAGCCTCCTCAAGCACGAGCAGCTCCAGTGTTTCTCTAAATTCTCTGATCAGTTTCTGGGAGCTGATAGGATTTTTATTTAAATATTCAGCCAGCGGCTGTAGATTTTTGCTGCCGACATAAACTAAATAATACTCACCATCTTCTCTCACAACATCCTGATAAGAGATTATTTTCGCAGGCAGATCTGCCGGCATAGCTTCTATTGCAGCCCTGATATTTTTTACAATATCAAGCTGTACCCTGGAACGCGGTACAGAATCTTTAAACAGTTTTTCTTTATTGAGATTTTTATTGTCCTGAAAATTCATAACAATTCCCCCGTCATTAAACAGACTAGAATAAGCTAAGTTATCCACCTGAAAATATTTTCAGGTGGATAAACTAAATACTTAATATTATTATAAAGGATTATTATTAAAAATAGATGAAAATAACAGAGAACATCCATTCCTAATAATTTTTATTATTAACTGCTAATCCAAATTAAAGAATCAAATCTTCATTTTTTTCTGCCGAGTTTTCGAATTCTTCTTTTTTCTCCTGATATCCGTCACGACCAAAAATACCATAAGTATAATTTTTACCAAGTTCAACTCCCGGCTGATTAAAGGCATTAATATTTAACAGTTCACCTGTTACAGCTGTCTGGAATTCGAAAAAGTAAAATAACTGTCCTAAGGTAAATTCATTTACTTCAGGCACCTTAATAGTCTGATTCATTCTATTTCTCTTATTTAAGGCAAGCTCTGTTGCCCACTTTTCGGTATTAATTAACTCAGCAAAGCTGTGTCCTCCCAGATAACCAAGGCCATCTAAATCTTCATAAGCCCCTGGAATTTCAAGTTCTTCAGCAAAGTTTTCTACTTCCAGGAAGGTAATAATTTTATCAAAAGGTCCTTCCATATAAAGCTGAGCCTGTGAATGCTGATCTGTTGCACCTAAAGCCTTAATTGGAGTAGGACCAACATTTATCTGATTACCCTGACGATCTACTTCCTTACCCAGTGATTCTGCCCAGAGCTGTCTGTACCAGTCAGCTAAATCGCGCAGACGATCAGAATAAGGCATCATAACGGACATAACTTTACCTTTTTTATAGGCCAGATACTGTACCAGACCATTAACTAAAGCAGGGTTTTCCCAGAAATCATCCCGGCGGCAGATTTTGTCCATGTAAGCTGCGCCTTCAAGTAATTTTTCGATATCTACACCGGTCATCACAGCTGAAAGAAGTCCTACAGGAGTTAAAACTGAAAACCTTCCACCTACATTATCCGGAATAAAAAACTTCTGCATTCCTTCACGCTCAGCAATCTCTATTAAATATCCAGAATCCTTACTGGTTGTGGCAATAAAATGATCACCAACATTTTCTTCTCCTACAGCATCAGCAACAAATTTACGGGCCAGCAGAAACTGACTCATTGTCTCAGCTGTACTTCCTGATTTCGAAATCACATTAAATAAAGTCTTTTTCGGATCAAGCTTATCCAGCAGGGCCTTAATTCCTTCTGGATCCACATTATCACTTACAAAAAGACGTGGATACCCATTTCGTGCTTCTTCAAATAAATTATAGTGGGGATCATTGATTGCAGTTTGAACTGCAGTATTACCGAGTGCAGACCCTCCAATACCAAGTACTACAAAATTATCAAATTTGTCCTTCAATTCTTCTGCTGCTGCCTTGAGTTCCTTGATAACTTCCTCCTGTTTGTAAGGAAGTTCCATAAAACCCATTTTTCCCTCAGCTTCAGCCTCAAGTATGTTCTGATGTGCTTTTAATGCTTTATCCTTTGCTGCCTCTATTTCTTCTAATGTCATTCCATGTTCCTTACCAATAGTTTTCTCAAAAACATTGTTAATGTCTAATTTCAATCTTAGATCATCCTGTGATTGAACATTTTTTTCTGCAGACATCGTATTTCCTCCTTATATTCTTATATTAGATCTTAGATTAATAAATAATACTATCACAAGTATATATTTTTCAACACAATTTTGCAAGATTTTTTGTCTACCCTAATCAGCAGCTGTTGTTTATCTATCAGAATTTGTCTAAATTTTCTTTTGCCATTATTGCCTTTATTTTGAGCATTTTCAGATACACCTTTTGATTTAGCTTTTTCCAGACCTTTTTCAGAAGCTGAATTAGCTTTCTCCTTTCTGTCAGCTCTCATTTCTTTTTCATTTTTGCTGACTACTCTTTCGATTATTAATTATACTAAAGCTGACTTACTATGACAAACTTAATATGCCCTTTCTGCTTTATATTGTATTTTCTAAATATAATTTCGAAGATTGTTAACCACTTAACTTTTTTTCTTCTCTTTTAAACATAAAATTAATACAGAGATACCCCATAAGGGTATTAACAGGGAGGGAAAATAAATGTATACACTTTATTATATTGCTGGAATTGCAGTTGTAATTTCATTTTTTGCAGATCGAGAAAGAACAATTAAAGGCCTCAAAATTGGCTGGAAGAAATTCTCTAAAATTTTGGGCACTTATCTTAAACTATTAATTATCTTATCATTTATTTTATTGATTTCAGATCAGTTTATTATTAATTACCTCGGTGGACAGGCACCATTTATCGGGCTTTTAATGGGCTTAATAATCGGTTCAATTACAATGATGCCCGGATTTATTGCTTATCCACTGGCCGGAATTTTAGTTTCCAGGGGAGTTAATTATATGGTTGTAGCAGCCTTTATTACAACTTTAATGCTGGTTGGAGTAGCAACTTATCCAGTAGAAAAAGAATATCTGGGTCTTAAGGCTACAATCTGGCGTAATATTGCTGGCTTTGTAATCTCTGCTTTAATAGCTGTTGCTACAGGAATCTTATACGGAGAGGTGTTAATATAATGGCTAAAAAAAATAAAAACAGTAATAAATTGAATTATATTATATTTGCAATTTTTGTGGCTTTTATTGTCGGTTCATACTTTTTAAACTTCGACCTTGGGGAAAGAATTGGTTCTAACTTTATGATTTTTGCACGTGATATGATTTCGATTTTACCACCTGCATTTATATTAATTGGTTTGTTTGATGTTTGGGTCAGCCGCGAAAGTATTGAAAATAATTTTGGTCATACATCTGGCTTTAAAAAATATATTTATGCAATACTGCTGGCAGCTACCACTGTTGGTGGCACCTTTGTTGCCTTTCCGGTAGCAAACACTTTATACCATAAAGGAGCAAATTATTCTTCCATTTTTACCTATGTAACTGCAGCATCACTGGTGATGATTCCAATGAGTATTATGGAAGCTTCAATTTTAGGCATAAAATTTACTACAATTAGAATCGGTGTTTCACTACCACTGGTAATTATCAGTTCAATTATTTTAGGTAATTTCTTCAGCAAAATTGATTATAAAATTCCTAAAGCAGAATAAAGTGAAACTACCGTTTGCTAAACCATTTATTACCAAATAACTATAAAGAAAAAGCAGCAGTCTAAGGGTTTTAAACTTCCCTGAAACTGCTGCTTTTATTATTTATTCAACTTTCATTATTTCCAATAATTTACAAGTACCCGGTACCTACGTTTTACTCCAGATAGGTATTCCAGAAGAACGGCTGCCAGCCGGACTGGAAGTTTTTAAGCTCTGATCTTTTGATGTGCAGGCGGCTGTAATCTAATATATTAAAGTAAGGAACTGAGTCCCAGAGTTCTGACTGCATTCTTTCCATGATTTCATATCTTTTATCCTGATCAACCTCTGTCAGCATTTCTTCAAAAATCTGATCCATTTCTTTTGAGTCTTCACTGTCCCAGTTACTGATCCATTTATTGGTTCCAGTCCAGCCCTGATGAATCTGAGGGTCAGGCACTACTTTAATAAATGGAGATAGATGCATATGCCAGCCTTCTTTTTCAGCTCTTTTTTCTACTACAGTCGGTCGGTCAAATAACTGCAGTTCAACCTCAATTCCAATCTGCTCTAACTGATCCTGAATGGCTATAGCTCCCTGTCTTTCCATTTCATTATCCTGACCGCTTAAAATCACAAGCGGCTCTCCATCATAACCGGCACGGTCCAGAAGTTCTTCTGCCTTTTCCGGATCATAAACTTCGTAGATGCCTTCACCGGCATCAGGAACATGCCAGGGATTTCCTTCCTCATGCAGAGCAGACTCCAGACGCCAGAACTCTTCATCACCAATCATTGCATAACCAAGCTCCTCAAAATCTAAAGCATATGCTATTGCCTGACGGGCATATTTATTATCAAAGGGTGCTTCTGCATTATTGAATATGAGCATCGACATTCTGTCTGGATAAATAATTACATTTTCTATATTCTGGTCACTTTCAAAAATCTGATACTGATCTCTCGGTACCTCTTCTGCAAAATGGAACTGTCCGGTCTGAACCCCGGAAACTCTAACCTGAGCATCAGGAATAAAGTTGAAAACAATTTCTTCTAAATAGGGAATCCGTTCACCTGCAAAAAATGAACCTTCTCGTGAACTCGGACTGTAATCTTCAAAACGAGTTAAAACCAGCTTCTGATCGGGCACCCATTCTTCATATTTATAAGGTCCGGTACCAACATGTCGATCAATAACATCAGAACCAAACTCTTCTACAACCTCTTCTGCTCTAACCACAAACTTTTGATTGGAAACAGGTGAAGCAAGTATATTTAAAAATGGAGCATAGGCTTTCTCAAATTTAAAACGAATATTATACTTGTCCACTTTTTCTACCTGGTCAAAATATGGTTCAACCAGCTGACCGCCATTATTAAGCTCCAGCCACCTTCTAAAGGAAGCCACTACATCATCAGCATCCATGGTCTGTCCGTTGTGCATTTCAACATTTTCTCTCAACTTAACCTCATAAACTAAACCATCTTCACCAACCTGATAGCTTTCTGCCAGATGAGGGGTCAATTCAAGATTTTCATCGAATTCGAAAAGACCCTCATAAACATGATTCATCATCGCTGTAATTAAAGAATCAGTTGAATTATCACTATCTAAGTGTGACACAGACATCTGAAGAGCTGCATTAAGCCTGCCGCCAAAACGATCTTCATCCTGGGCCAGGACACTACTGCTAATCAGCACTGTCAAAAATAAGACCATCAAAACAACTGCTGTAATCTTTATTTGTTTTTTCATCTTCCCACCTCTTTATTCCTTCAATGTATTTTTTAAATGTGGATCAAGTAAATCGCGCAGACCATCTCCCAGCAAATTTAATGATAAAACTGCAAGTATAATCATTATTCCCGGAGCTAAAATCATCCAGGGTGCAACTACCATATATGTCCTGGCATCAGTAACCATAGCTCCCAGGCTGGGCGCAGGCTGCATAATACCGACACCCAAAAAGCTGAGTGCAGCTTCATCCAAAATAGCTAAAGCAAAATTAAAAGTAGCCTGAACCATGATTGGAGATGCCGAATTTTTAAGAATATGTTTATAAATTATTCGCGAGTCTTTAGCACCTAATGCCCGGGCAGATTCCACATAATCCAGGTCTTTAATAGAAATAACAGAACTGCGAACAATCCTTGCCATCTTGGGAAAATAGGCAAAGGTTAAAGCCAGAATAATATTTACTTTTCCTGCACCCCAGATAGCAGCCAGAGAAATAGCAATTATTATCCCGGGAAAAGCCATCATTGCATCCAGAATGCGCATAACTATCTTATCTATCAGCGGATAATAACCGGCAGCAATGCCAACAATACCACCAAAGATCACAGTTAAAATTACTACAGCCAGCCCAACCTCCATTGAAGTGCGGATTCCGTAAATAATACGGGTAAAAACATCTCTACCAAATTGATCAGTTCCCAAAAGATGTTCTCTGGAAGGAGGCTGCAGCCTCTCCCTTGCATTATTGCGCACTGGACTGTAATCTGTAAGCACAGGTGCAAATAAACTTAAAAAAGCTAAAAAAATTAAAATAATTATTGAAGTTGTAATATATGGATGTTTATATTTCTTATATTTTTTTAAAAATAGCAAATTATTACCCCTTACTGATAGCGAATTTTTGGGTTTAAAAATGCATAACTTAAGTCGACAAATAAATTAATAATTACATATATTACTGCAACAAAGATAATGGCAGCCTGAATAACCGGGATATCACGCCGCATAATAGCATTAATAGCCATAAAGCCAGTTCCCGGTATAACAAAAATAGTCTCCACAATCCAGGTACCCCCAAGCAGTACCGCAAAATTATGACCAATCACAGTAATCACAGGCAGCATGGAGTTTTTTAAAGCGTGTTTAAAAACTATTACCTTAACTGCCAGTCCTTTACTCTTTGCGGTTCTAATATAATCCTGTTTAAGAGTATCCAGCATTGCACTTCTAGTCATTCGGGCTATCAGACCGGCCTGCATAAAAGCAAGAGTTAATGCAGGTAAAAATATATAGCGTAAGGTTCCAAATCCAACTTCTGAAAATGGCTCATATCCACTGACTGGAAACCAGCCCAGCTTAACCGAGAAAAGAAATATCAGCATCAAAGCCAGCCAGAAACTGGGGATAGAAATTCCTAAAAGTGAAAGTGAAATAGAAAATTGGTCTAATATTTTTCTGTGCTTAACTGCCGCTAAAATTCCTAATAAAAGCCCACCGGTCACACCTAAAACTTCTGCCAGAGCAGCAATTAGAAAAGTTGGCCTGAGCCGCTGTAATAAAATTTCTGACACCGGGGCATTTAAATAAAGTGATTGACCAAAGTCTCCTCTTATTATATTAGCCAGCCATCTAAAAAATCTAATAATTAAAGGCTGATCAAGTCCCAGGTTTTTTTCCAGCCTGGCCACTTCCGCTTCTGATGCCATATTACCCAGAATAACCCTGACTGGATCCCCTGGCATCAAATTAGTTATAAAAAAGGCAATTACGGCTACTATCATAATAATTGGAATCAAAAGCAGTATTCTTTTTATTATATAATTCCGCATTTTTTTCACTTCCTGTTTATTACATCTCTGTATGTTTTAATTAATTTTATCACAATAATCTTTTATTATCAATTAAGAATGATTTCTAATAAAAATGATTATAAATATTATCTGCTCAAATTTCTAGTTAGTATTTTACATTTTATCTTTTTTCTGCTTATTAATATTAACTACAAATTATTATCCAGTCTATTACACCACTATATAAATGGAAAAACCACCGCTTTAACGGTGGTCTGCAAATGCTTTAGCTATTTTAGCTCCTACTACTGCATTATTTCTAACCAGAGAAATATTTGTTTCTAAACTCCTGCCATCAGTAATTTCTTTAATCCTATCCAGTAAAAAGGGAGTTAACTCTTTGCCGCTGATTTCAGCTGCTTCGGCTTCAGCTAAAGCCTGCTCAATTTTTTCGTTAATCACTGAGTATTCAATTTCATCTGCCTCAGGTACCGGATTGGCAATTAAAACTCCCCCTTCCAAATCAAGGTCCCACTTTGCCTTTAAAATATCTGCTGTGTGTTCCGGACTCTCTAATTTATAATCACAGTTAAATCCACTGTGGCGGCTGTAAAAAGCAGGCAGTTCTTCTGTCTGATAGCCGAGTACGGGAACTCCAAAAGTTTCCAGTTTTTCTAAAGTTAAACCTAGATCAAGAATTGATTTAGCACCGGCTGCAATTACTGCAACTGAAGTTTTCTTTAATTCTTCTAAATCAGCAGAAATATCTAAACTTTTCTCGGCTCCCCGGTGTACTCCTCCGACTCCACCGGTAACAAAGATTTTAATTCCTGCCAGTTCAGCTGCAATCATAGTCCCGGCAACTGTAGTAGCTCCATGTCTTTTTTCTGCCAGAACTACCGGTAAATCGCGGCGGCTGACCTTAACTACTTCCTCTGATTCTCCCAAAAATTCTACTTCTTTTTTTGTCAGACCAACTTTTATTTTACCATCGATAATTCCAATAGTAGCCGGTACGGCACCGTTTTCTCTAATAATTTCTTCAATTTCTAAAGCAGTTTCTATATTCTGAGGATGAGGCATTCCATGAGCGATGATTGTTGATTCTAAAGCTACAACCGGCTTTCCAAGCTCAATTGCTTCTTTAACCTCTTCTTTGATTTCTAAATATTTTTCTAAATTCTTCATTGTATAACCTCCATTTGGATTTTGAGTTTACTTTTTAATTTAATTCAGCCAGGTCAGGACTGCAGGTCAATTCTGATTTAACAGTCAATGCAGATGCCTGGATTCCTAAATTTATTGCTTCTTCTAAAGAATACTGATTCATAATTCCTGCTGCAAAACCGGCCGTCAGAGCGTCTCCAGCACCGGTTGTTTCCACAATTTCTTCACTGTTCACATCAGCTGCCTTAAAATGCTCTAATTCAATTCCACCTTCATTTCGACTCAGGTAATAAGCGCCATCTTTACCCGTACTAATCAGCATTTCCGGCAGATAAATATTTTCAGCATAAGCTGCGGCTGCTCTTTTTATTCTTTTTTCAATACTTAAGCTCTGGGCTTTTTCTGAATCTTTAATTTTAACAATATCCAGCACAACCTCAATTTCATCTATATTACCTCTTAAATAATTTACTTTTTCTAACTTTCCTTTTAACTTAAGTGCTTTTTCTACTGAGACAGTATCGGCAATTATATGCATTTTCTTTTTCTCACAGAGATCTAATAAATAAGAAATGGTGTCTTCTTCTAAGTTTGTATCAAAAATAAGCATTGCTGAGGTTTCAATAATTTTTCTTTTTTCATTTAAATATTCCCGGTCAATATTTTTTAAGATTCTCATGTCATTGACCGCACCTATTAATTCTCCGTTTTGATCAAGATGGGCCAGATAAACTCCTGTTTTATAATTTAAAGTTGAGCTTATATTAAAATGAGAAATGTCTACTCCAGCCTCTTCTGTTTCTTCCTTTATTTTTTTTCCAAAATGATCACTGCTGACTGCTGTCAGCAAAACTACTTCCTGTCCTAAAAGTGCCATATCTTCTGCAATATTACGTCCCACACCTCCAGAACTTTCTTCTATCCAGCCCGGACTTGAACTTCCTTTAATATAGTTAGGACTGTAGCCTTTAATATCCAGATTTGCCCCTCCAACTACTACCACCTTTTTTTCGGGAGCAGTAATATAGCCTCTTCCCAGCAGATAACCCTTATTGCTTAGATGATGAATATAGGTACCTACAGCTGATTCAGAAATATTGAGTTTTTCTGCAATCTCTTCTCGGCTGATTGTGGCATCATTTTTAATTAATTCTAGAACTTCCTGTTCCCGTTCAGTTAATTTATCTATTGTCAGCACCTCCGTTTTTAAATATTTATTTATATATTTAAATTATTATTTAAATAAAGTATAACAGATAGTGCTGCTTTTGTAAATGAAATTTTAAAATTTTTTAGACTTTCAAAAATAAAAGCCGCCCACTAAGGGGCGGCTTTTTAAGTATTTTAATTTATTTATACTTTACTCTACAACTTCAATTGCTTTAGAACCTTCCCAGTGATCATGAAGATTACAGAAAGCATATACATTTAAATCACAGGATTCTTCTAATTTAAGAGTTAATGTTGCTTCTGCCTTCATATCAGGTGTGAAATCTACTCTAGCAAGGCTTGCATAATTGGCATAAAGATCAAAATACTGAATATAATGATCTGGACCCATTGGATGAGTAATTTCCTTACCAAAAGTAACTGTCACCTCAAAATATTCTCCCTTTTTAACTTTGTCAGGACATTGAATATAAGGAACATGCTTTTTCTCTAAGGCTGTCTTGTCTTCTCCAGTATTCTCCAACTTCTTAAGATCATAGTAACCCATTTAAATTCCTCCTTATAGTATTGGTGATTATTTACAGTCTAAATCATTTTATTATCAAAAATGATTTAGAAAATTTATATTCATTAACTAAGAATAAATTACTTAGCAAATTTGCGGAATTTTGAACTTGGCTCCCCACAAATAGGACAGGTTTCTGGTAAACCGTCAACTACAGTGTGACCACAAACTTCACAAATACTTACATAATCTAATTCAATATCTTCATCCTGATCGACATGCTCTTTAGCATCTCTAAAAAGTTTAGCGTGAATCTGCTCAGCTTCTAGGGCATAATGAAAGGAGCGAACTGCATCTGATTCTCCCTGTTCTTTAGCAACCAGACTGTATGTAGGGTACATCTGCTCAACTTCGCCTTCTTCTCCTGCAATAGCACCAACTAAGTTTTCTGAAGTAGTTCCTAAACCAAATTCTCCACTACCGGCAACTAAAAAGTCACCTTCAACATTTTCGTGAGCTGCAAAATGGTTGCCAGCATGAACCTCTTCAGCATAAGCAATAGCTTTAAAAAGCAGTGCTACATTTTCGAATCCTTCTTCTGCCGCCTTCTGTCCCCATACCTTATAGCGCTGATAAGCCATACTTTCACCAGCATAAGCAGAACGCAAATTCTGAGCTGTCATATCGTTTTTAACCATATTTTTAAAATACCTCCAATTATTAATAAAAGTTACTGTTATTAGTATAGCATCTTAATTTGATTTCTGTCAAGAACATTTACTGACAAATCCAGAGTCAAAAATATTAACTCTTATATATATCATTCTATTTAAAACTAGTTTTTCCTGCTTTTAAATCAAATATAGTTAAATTTTAACTATATTTTAATATATTATCTGATATATTTTGATTATTCGCTAAATTTAGATAAAAATCCGAGCAGAATTATTCTGTCGGATTAATTTAATGGCTATTTATTATTTCTAAGTCTTGTTTTTTCATTAAGAATTTTTTTGCGCAGACGAATTGCCTCCGGAGTAATCTCTACCAACTCATCGTCTTCTATAAACTCTAAGGCCTGCTCTAAGGTAAATTTCTTGGCAGGTGCCAGGTTAATAGAATCATCAGAACCTGAAGCTCTCACATTTGTCAGTTTCTTATTTTTACAGGCATTAACTGTCAGGTCATTTTCACGGCTGTGCAGCCCAATGATCATTCCTTCATATACCTTTGTTCCCGGTTCAATAAACATCTGACCTCTATCTTCCAAATTAGAAAGTGCATATCCCATGGCGGTTCCCTGCTGATTGGAAATTAAAACTCCATTCTGACGCTTTGGAACCTCACCTTTAAAGGGCTCATATTTCGCAAAAGAACGGATTAAAGTACCCTCACCACTGGTATCATTTATAAATTCACTTCTAAAACCAATCAAACCTCTGGTTGGTACCAGATATTCTAAGTGTACATAATCACCCTCAGGCATCATAGAATGCATGATTCCCTTACGCTTATTCAATTTATCAATTACTGTCCCGGAATATTTCTCCGGCAGCTCAACCATTACCTTCTCTATCGGCTCGTGTTTTTTACCATCAATCTCCTTCATTAAAACCTCCGGCTTGGAAACAGAAACCTCATAACCCTCACGGCGCATATTTTCTAATAAGATTGAAAGGTGCAGCTCACCACGGCCGGAAACTTTAAAAGCTTCGGTGTTTTCAGCTTTTTCCACCCGCAGTCCCACATTAACCTCTAATTCTCTTTCCAGACGCGCTTTCAGATGGCGGGTTGTCAAATAATCTCCATCCAGACCGGCAAATGGGGAATCATTGACCAGAAAATACATGGCCAGAGTTGGCTCAGCAATTTCGATCATCGGCAGCGGATCAACCTTCCCTACTTCACAGACGGTTTCTCCAATTGAAATATCTGGAAGCCCTGCAATAGAAACAATTTCTCCACTGTGAGTTTCCTCAACTGCATTCTGTTTTAAACCTTCGTAAACAGACAGTTTGGTGATCTTACCCTTTTTAGTGGACCCATCACGCTTATAGACTTCAACCTGCTGTCCATCTTTGAGAGTTCCTTTATAAACACGACCAATACCCATTCGCCCAAGATAATCATCATAAGCAAGATCATAAATCTGCATCTGCAGGGGCTCATCATCTAAGTCCGGATAACTATCAACAGTATTAATAATAGTCTCAAAAAGCGGATCCAAGTTTTCACTTTCATGATCTAGTTCATGGAAAGCTTTTCCTTCAACTGCAATACCATAAATTACAGGAAATTCTAACTGATCATCATCTGCAGAAAGCTCGATAAAGAGATCAATGATCTCATCGTGAACCTCTTCTGCCCGCTGATTATTTTTATCTATTTTATTAATAAAGACAATCGGTTTAATTCCTTTTTCTAAAGATTTTTTTAAGACAAATCTGGTCTGAGGCATGGGACCTTCTGTTGCATCTACAATTAAAATTGCAGAATCTACTGCTTTAATAACCCGCTCTACCTCAGAAGAAAAATCCGCATGACCTGGAGTATCGACAATATTAATTTTAACTCCATTATGCTCAATGGCACAGTTTTTAGAATAAATTGTAATTCCGCGCTCACGCTCAAGATCATTGCTGTCCATTATACAGTCTACAACTTCTTCGTTTTCTCTAAAAACACCACTCTGATTTAAAAAAGCATCAACAAGGGTTGACTTACCCGCATCAACATGGGCAATAACCGCCAGATTTATTATTTTTCTTTTATCCACACTAAAAACCCTTTCTCTTATAAAGTTAAAGTAACTTCCTTATTTATATTTTTTATTTATTTCACTCAAGCTATATCAAAAATATTTAAAAATTTTATTTATTAAAATGAAAATGTATTAATTTCATAGCTAATAATCAGAAAAGCCCTGACCACTTAAAAAAGCAATCAGGGCTTTCAATTCTATTATAAAACTTTTATTTGCTTTATAACTTAACGATATTAGCAGCTTGTGGGCCGCGGTCGCCTTCTACGATTTCGAATTCTACTTCCTGACCTTCTTCAAGGTTTTTGAAACCGTCCTCTTTAATTGCTGAGAAGTGTGCGAACACGTCGTCTCCGTCTTCTCTTTCAATAAAGCCAAAACCTTTTTTCCCATCAAACCACTTAACTGTTCCTGTGTAAATCATTAAATTATTCCTCCTATTATTAACGATGGAAATGTTACCTGTTTTTTGTTTTCCATCTTTTACAGTTTAGCATTATTAAATGCTTCTGTCAACAATTATTTTAAAATTATTTTTTTGAACTTTAGATTTCTCTTTTATAGACCGGCAGTTAGCCGCTCAAACACTTTCTGTATTCTACACTACAATCATGAATCCGATTTTTAAATCCGATTAAAATAAAGCAAATAGTTTAGAAAAGCTCTGTCCAATTGAATGAACAGAGCCTTAAATTCATAAAACTATTTATGCTTTATAATTTAACGATATTAGCAGCTTGTGGGCCGCGATCGCCTTCTACGATTTCAAATTCTACTTCCTGACCTTCGTCTAGGTTTTTGAAACCTTCTTCTTCAATAGCTGAGAAGTGTGCGAACACGTCGTCTCCGTCTTCTCTTTCAATAAAGCCAAAACCTTTTTTCCCATCAAACCACTTAACTGTTCCTGTGTAAATCATTAAATAAATTCCTCCTAGTTTTTAACGATGGAATTCGTACTTGTTTTTTTCTCCATCTCCCATAGTATAGCATTCTGATATGGTGCTGTCAAGGATTATTTGAAATTATTTTGTTATTTCTCCATTTTACTCACCCTCGTTAAAGTTTCCGTGTTCAATAAAATTTGCAACCAGATTTGCGGTCTGCTTCTGATAGTGAATATCTTTATGACCATAAGGCAGCACAACAAAGTCTTTCAATTTCGGGATTTCTACTGATTCCACTCGAATGCGGCCGTCATTTTCCTTGCCTAAAAGTCTCCCCAGAAAAAGATTACAGTTATTCCCTGCTATAGCTGCCATTTCAAAATCTTCAGCTGCTGCCAGTTCCAATCGCCTAACATTTTGATGTTCAATTGAACTTAAGGTCTTAAATATATCAGTAAAAGGCTTAAAATATTTCTTAACAAAATCGGCAAGCTTACTCCCCTTATTCGGAGCAGCAATCAAAACTATTCTGCCGATTCTATCTTTATATTCGGTCACTGCCAGGAACCTTCTAATCAAAATCCCACCGGTACTGTGCCCCACAAAATGTATTTTTTCAGCAGCATCTGATTCAGAAATTATCTTTTCTACTTCTGTTTTGAAAAGCGGCAGAGTTGATTTAAGCTTTTTAAAAGTTAAGGGCAGATTGATGGTTATAACTTCAAAAGCTGCTTTTTCCAGTTTAGATTTCAAAGCAAACATGTCTTTTTCATTTTTAAAATAACCGTGAACTAAAATAACCTTTTGCTTCATCTAAATCCGCCCTCCTTCCCTGCAGTTTAAATATCTCTTTTTAAGAACCAATTCTGTAAGTCATTTATTTGCTCACTGTTATTATTATCTTTTAACTCTTCTAAACTAGCAGTTATTATTTTTTTATTTAGTTTTTTCCCTTTTAAAGAATCATTTATTTTCAAAAATAGATCTGCATCTTCAGCATCAGTAAATACTTCAAGCTCTTCTATTTTTCCTTTTTTCAAATTGATTCCTAATTCTACTCCACCCCAGTCAAATCTTTTTTCAAAATAAATATCAAAATTAGGAGTTCTGCCATAACGCCAGTCCCAGGAAGAATATTTATCATATAAAGACTTTAATTTTTCACTTTTTGAAGGTTTAATAAACTTTTTATTTACTGAAGAATTTTCATTGGAATAAATATCTATAAAACTATTTTCTACCTCATTTTTGACAGCTTCTAAACTTAAATTTTCTTTCAAATCTTTGAGGTTAACCACTCTGGAGCGTACAGATTCAATTCCCTTGGACTTAATTTTTTCTTTAGATACCTGAAGATAATCTACAAGTGATTCAATATCGGTATCAAAAAGTATTGTTCCATGATGGTATGCTTTTTCTTTAGTGTAATAAAATGCATTACCCGAAAACTTCTTCCCAGCAGCTGTAAGATCATTGCGCCCTGTAAACTCTGCTTCAATTCCTAAGTTTTTAACTGCCTTTAAAATTACAGAAAGCTGTTTTTTAAGATTATATTTATCTCTTTTTAAAATAAAAGTGAAGTTTAAATTTCCTTTGTCATGATAAACTGCTCCTCCACCTGAAAGCCTGCGGGCCAGAAATCCACTGTCTTCCTCTTCAAGCTGAGAACACCTGCACTCTTTCCATGCATTTTGATTGCGTCCGATCACTACAGTATGGTCATTCTGCCAGAGATATAAAATAATTTCATTATCATCCAGGTTATTAAGTAGGTGCTCTTCTAGAGCAAGATTATACCAGGGATTATATTCTTCAGAATATATTAGACTTAATTTATTATTTAATTGTGTTTGTGAAGCATTAATTTTTTTCTGCAACTAAAAACCTCCTAAAAAAATAAGGCAACATTTAAAACTGCTGCCTTATTTATTAAATTTTACTTTACAGTTTTATTATTTCATATATTTGGGCTGTACAGCAAATAAATTATCAAATTTAATTTATTAAATCAAAGACATAAATAAGGGTTTTCAACATAAGCAGCAAATTTCTGCATAAATTTCGCTGCCTCAGCTCCATCTACTGCACGATGATCTACTCCCAGTGTAAAGTTAATAACTTTTTTATTTTTCACCCTTTTTTCCAGATCTAAATAAAGCCTGTCCTTAACTGTTCCTACAGCTAAAATAGCTGTCTGAGGTGGATTAATAATTGCTGTAAATTCATCAATTCCAAACATTCCCAGGTTGCTGATAGTAAAACTTCCTCCCTGCAGCTCATCTGGATTTAAGTTATTGTTTTTAGTTCTCTTAACAAGATCACTGCTTTTTGCTGAAACTTCTTTTAAACTGAGTTGATCAGTGTTTTTTAAAACTGGAACCAATAAACCATTATCAACTGCAACTGCAACCCCAACACTTACCTCATCGGCAATAACAAAATCTCCTGTTTCTTTTTCAACTTTATTAATTACCTTATAGTCTGCTAATACTTTAGCTGTTATATAAGTTATTATATCATTTAAAGAAATCTTAATTCCGTTATCTGCCATACTTTCTTTAACACAGATTAAAGCTCCCACATCTATTTCTTTTTTGAGATAGATATGTGGAGAACGCCAGCTTTCACTCAACCTTTCACCAATAATTTTGCGCATTGAAGATGATTTATGTTCAGCACCTTTTTGCTTAACTTCTTTTTTATCTTTATCTGTTTGAGAATCCAAATATTTTTCAATATCAGATACACTTAATCTATTTTTAGAAAGTTCGGCAGCAACTTCCTGCAGGTCCAGATTATTATCAGCAGCAATTTTTCTTGCTTTAGGAGCTGCCATAACTTTTTTTGTACTAATTTTTTGCTCTTCTTTTTCTGCTTTATTAGGCACTTCCCTTTTTTTAGCAGACTCTTCTGTATTGGCATCTTTATCGGCTGCTGCTGGTTCCTGTTCTCCGGCTTCAGCTTCATAACCTACAAGTCTGGCTACAGGTGTTTTAACCGGAACTGTTTCCCCTTCTTTAACTAAAATTTCTAATAATTCTCCTGATTGAGTAGCTTCAACATCATTTGTTAATTTTTCAGTTTCAACGGCAAAAATTAAATCTCCTTCTTTAAAGGAATCTCCTTCAGAAATATACCACTCTATTAGAGTTCCTTCCTCCATTGTTAAACCTAATTTGGGCATCAATAATTCTTTTGCCATTACTAAACCTCCTTTTTTTCTACACTGGCAACTATTAGAGCACCTCTTTTAGGATAGCGCTCCTTAAAATCTGCCTCAAGTTTTTTAAACCATTCAAAATCTTCTTTTCTCTTAAAATATGGTGGTACAAATAAGGTTGATTCTATCTTTACTTTTCCAAAGCCACTCATTAGAGCCTGAACTTCCTGCCAGCTATAAAATTTCCCCTCAGAAAAAATAGAATCTTTTTCTAAAGCATCAGCAGTTCTTTTATAAGCCCAGGTGCTTTCCTTATTTAAAACTCCTATTACAAATTTACCACCACTTTTAAGGCATCTCCACATCTCATTTAAGGCAGAATTTAGTTCGTTTTCAGTTTTGAAAAATTCTATCATTGAATTGGAATAAACTATATCAAAGTAATTGTCGGCAAATGGCATCCCCTCTAAAATATCACCCTGAACAAAATTAATATCAATTTCCTCTGCTGCCGCTTTTTTTCTGCCTACTTTCAGCATGCCTTCAGTTAGATCAAAACCGACAGTTTCTTCAGCATCTCTGGCAAATTTTCTTAAAAAATAACCTGTACCACAGCCCACCTCCAGAATTTTTTTGCCGATGCAGTCTCCAATATGCCCGGCCAGACAGTGATATTCGTTTTCCCCAACATAACTGCCTCTAGCAGTCTGATACCAGTCCGCATATTTCTTTGAAAGCTGATCTAAATCCAATTATTTCACCTCCAGCATTTTTTTGCTGTCAGCAAGCCTCAAAATCTTTTTATATTCTAAAAATTCAGCTTCTGCATAACCTAATTTAAGGGAAATATCATCTGCAGCTTTTACAGATAATTCCCTTTCTCCATCAAGGGCTATAATTCTTTTTTTAGAAGGAAGTCTGATTTCTTCTCCCTGCTTAACTTTTTTCCATTTTTCAATAGGAATATCTTTAATCACTCCTGGAGCAATAGCTGCTTTGACCACTTTTTCTGCAGAATTATCTTTATCTCCAACTTTAAAGAAGACTCCTCCCCTCTCTTTTGCAGTTACTTCGGCCAGCCGTCCCGCAATTGAGACCATACCGATATCATGAGAGGTGCTTCTTGTAACTAAAATTTCTTCCAGCAGCTCAGTATGCCAGATAGCCCGACTGCCAATATAGGATTCATTGACCACGACTGCATCTATTAAAGCAATATCAACTATTTCTCCATTTTTGATAACAAAAATGCACTTAATCGGCCGCTTAACCTTTCTTCTATCTTCTTTAGAAAGATTGCAAAATAGAGCAGCTGCCAGGCCGAGCATAGTGCTTTCTGCCATAATGGGAAATACATTATTAGTACCTGTAGAAAGTGACATAATTGGAGTTTTCTTAAGAGCTTTTACTACTACTCTGCTGGTACCATCACCTCCTAAAACTATTATCAGATCTACATCCTTTTTTTCCATAATACAGGATGCATTAAATGAATCCTCTGCTGATCCTGCAATTGGCATTTCTACTATTTTTACATCAAGTTTGAAATTTTCTTTTTCCTCTCCCCAGAGTCCATTTACTGCTTCACTGCCGATCCCAAAAGAATCAGGCATTATATATACCTTATCAATATTAAGCTTATTTAAAGCAAGCAGTATTCTTCGAACAATATTTACTTTTTCAGCATTATCAAAAACAGAGCCATGTGCTACCAGCCTCCGGATATCTCTTCCGGAAGCTGGATTAGCAATAATTCCTACTGACTTTATCTGTTCAGCCACCTAAACCATCTCTTTAACAGCAGCTATTATTTTGTCCGAATCAGGGAGATATGCTTTTTCTAAAACACTGCTAAATGGTACAGGTGCATCTGGAGCACAGACTCTTTTAATTGGCTGTTCTAAATAAAATAGTCCTTCCTCTGCAACAACAGCAGAAATTTCGGAAGCAAATGAGCCTCTTTTTACTTCTTCTGTTGCTATTAGAAGTTTACCAGTTTTTTCTACTGATTTTAAAACTGTTTCTTTATCAAAGGGCACTAAAGTTCTGGGATCAATAACTTCTAACTCAATACCTTCTTCAGCCAGCTTTTCTGCTGCTTCTAAAGCATAGCTGACTAAAATACCGGTAGCTACTATTGTTAAATCACTGCCCTCTCTTTTAACTTCAGCTTTGCCCAGAGGTATTATATAATCCTGATCTTCAGGAACATCACCGGTGTGATTATAGAGGATTTTATGCTCAAAAAACATAACCGGATTATCATCTCTAACTGCTGCTTTTAATAATCCTTTTGCATCAGCAGGATTTGAAGGATATACAACTTTCAAACCAGGAATATGTGTAAACCAGGCTTCAGTTCTCTCTGAATGCTGAGCTGCAGCACCAATACCTGCTCCATCAGGTACTCTAAGAACCATGGGTACACTTATCTGTCCACCTGTCATATAACACATTTTAGCGGCCTGGTTAAAAATTTCATCCATAGGAACTCCCAGAAAACCTGCAAACATAATTTCTGCTATTGGACGACTTCCTGTCATAGCAGCCCCAACTGCACTACCAATGATAGCTGTTTCTGTAATTGGAGTATCTCTAACTCTATCTTCACCGAATCTTTCGACTAAATTACCTGTTACTCCAAAACAACCCCCAAATATTCCAACATCTTCTCCCATAACAAATACTGAATTGTCTCTTTCCATTTCTTCGGCCATAGCTTCTCTTAATGCTTCAGCATAACTTAATTTTTTCATTATTCAGCACCCCCATAATAGACATCTGTTGTAACTTCTGAAATATCAGGCTCCGGACTTTCTTTAGCAAATTGGAGTGCCTCATCTATCTGTTCTTTAACTTCTTCCCTCATTTTTTCAAGCTCCTGCTCATTGAGCACTTCCTGGTCTAAAAGAACCTTTTGAAATCTATCTACAGGATCTTTTTTCTTCCACTGTTCTAATTCTTCATCTGATCTGTAAACAGTCGGATCTCCCTCAAAGTGACCTCGGTGGCGATAAGTTTTACATTCTACCAGACTTGGTCCTCCACCACTTCTTGCTTTTTTGACAGCTTCATTTACAGCTTCTTTAACTGCCATTACATCATTGCCATCAACAGTTACTCCGGAAATACCATAAGCAACAGCTCGATCAGAGACATCTTTTATGTTCTGGCCTTTTCTGCCATCAGAACGGTACTGAGGCATTGAAATACCATACATATTATTCTCACAAACAAATACTACAGGTAAATTCCAGATTGAAGCCATATTAATCGCTTCATGAAATGTTCCTCGATTAGAAGCACCATCACCAAAAAAGCAGACAGTAACTGAGCTTTTACCTAAGATTTGAGCAGATATACCAGAACCGGCTGCAATTGGCATACCGGCACCAACAATACCGTTGGCCCCAAGAATACCAAGGCTAACATCAGCTATATGCATCGAACCGCCTTTTCCTTTATTATATCCTGTGGCTTTACCAAAGATTTCTGCCATCATTTTTTTAATATTTCCACCTCTGGCCAAAAGATGACCGTGACCACGGTGAGTACTTGTAATAAAATCTTCTTCTGTCAGGGTGCTGCAGGCTCCAACAGCAACTGCTTCTTCACCTAAATAAAGATGAACAAAACCAGGAATTTCTCCTTCAGCAAAATGTTTTTGTACTACAGTTTCAAATTCTCTAATTACCAACATTTTTTCAAGAATCTCTTTTAATTCTTCACGATTTTCCTTCAATTTAATCCCTCCCTGATTGTTTTAATAAAACTGGAAATTTATTTCTCCCTCCTTTCTCTAAAACAGCCTTTAATAATTTGTAGTCGAAAATACTTTATTTAAAATGCAATATGTATCTCTATTCACCTATATAATAATGCATAAAACATGCCATAACTTCCTGCAGTAATATTGTTTTTTAGATTTTTTTCTGTGATTCCTTTTCTAACGGGATTTATTAAAAATATTTATTTGAATTATATGTTTTAATTTTCTGATAATTTGTGATTTTTTTATTAACTGTCCCATAATAAAACAGATTCTGCTGTGCACTCGACAGTAATCTGCTGGATTTAGGCTTAAATAGAAATGTCCCAGAATGAAACAGGTTTTAGACTGTATCATTCTGGGACAGGTTTAGATTTCTATATTATATTTTTCTATTTTTCTATAAAAAGTAGAGCGGCTGATTCCCAGATTATCTGCAGCTTCAGTTATTGTTCTGCTGTGTATCAGAGACTTCTTGAGCATCAGACTTTCTAATTTTTCTAATTCCAGCAGCGGCATTGTTTTTAAGTCAAAATCCTCCAGCTTGAAATTTTCTTCACCTTTGTTTTTGAATTCTTCCGGCAGCTGCTCCACAGTTATAACTCCATTTTCAGATAAAAGTGATGCTCTTTCTATTACATTCTGAAGTTCACGCACATTACCAGGCCAGCTGTAATTTTTAAGTCTTTTTATAACATCATTTTCAACTGCATGGATTTTCTTAGTGCTCCTCCGGTTATAATTAAAAAGAAAATGCTTAACAAGTTTTTCTATATCCTTGACTCTTTCCCGCAGTGGGGGTATCTCTATAGTTACAGTATTCAGTCTAAAAAATAAATCCTTCCTAAAATTGCCTCTCTCTACTTCTTTTTCTAAATTTTTATTAGTGGAGGCTATAATTCTTACATCAACTTTTATTGGCTCAAGCCCTCCAATTCTGTAAATTTCTTTTTCCTGCAGAACTCTAAGCAGACTTGCCTGCATATTAAGCGGCATTTCTCCGATCTCATCTAAAAGCAGAGTTCCTCCGGATGCCAGTTCAAATTTACCGGGTCTTCCTTTTTCTCTGGCACCTGTAAAACTGCCTCCTTCATAACCAAAAAGCTCGCTTTCCAGCAGACTCTGTGGTATTGCAGCACAGTTAATACTCAAAAAAACCTGATTACTGCTTTTACTGTCATTATGAATGGCCTGTGCAACCATCTCTTTACCGGTTCCACTCTCTCCCTGTACTAAAACTGCTGCCCTGCTGTCACTTATCATTTTTGCCATTTCAAGTACTTCAATTAATTTTTTATCATCCCCAATTATATCTTTAAACCTGAACCTGGCTTCTGTACCGGCCAGTCTGCTGACCATCTTTTTAACAGTTTTCATTTTTCTTAATATTATTATAAAACCATCCGGGACTCCACTGCTGCTGAGAAGCATCCGCGAAGAAGCATTAAGATAAATTTTTTGCTGATTCCGATTAATAGAAAATTCTTCATCATTGAAAATTTTATGTTCTGAAAGCATCTTAATTAATGCCGGATGTCTACCTAAAATTTTCTTGATACTTCTTCCTTTAATTTCCTCTTTTTTTACTCCCAGCATTCTAGCAGCAGCCTGATTAAAAAGTATTATAGAACCCTTATCATTTATTGAAATTAAGGCTTCAGAGATTGAATTTAATACTGCTGTATTGAAATTGTTAACCTTTTGTAATTCAGTATTTTTATCAATTACTGAAATTTGGTGTTCTATTGATTTTGCTGCAGCAACAACCATTCCCAGTGTATGCAGATGTGCATCTTTATAATAGCCTGACATATCAAGAATTCCAATTAATTCTCCCTCCGGATTGTGTATTGGGGCAGCAGAACAGGTCCAGGGATGGTGTTTTTTACAGTAGTGTTCTGCTCCTATCACCTGAAGTGAGCGGTCAATTTTTAGCGCAGTTCCAATTGCATTAGTCCCAACTTTTTCTTCAGTCCAGTAAGATCCCGGGATAAATGAAAGTTTTGAAGCTTTATTAATAATTCGCTGATTTCCTTCTACTTCCAGAATCATCCCATCACTGTCAGTTAAGACAACTGCAAAGTTTGAATTTTTTACTATATTTGCTAACTCTTTCATAAAAGGTTCTGCAATTTTAATTAAGTTCTCATTCTTTTTTCTCAAATTTTCCAGAAAAATCTTATCTTTTTTTATTCCTTCTCCTCGTAAAGGGTCGACTTTATATTTTTTACATCTCTGCCAGGATTCATAAATTACTTCTCTTATATTTTCAGAGTCCACTTCCTCATCTTCTATAAATTGCCCCCACTTTTCAGCAACTAATTTATTTTCTTTCATATTATCACCTTCTAGTTTAAATATTAGTCCTTAAAACTAATTTTCCTGCTTAAATTGAAAAAAGGCCGGTTCCTGCCCGGCCTTATATAAAAAATATCTTGCTTAATAAATTATCATTAGATCACTTGTAAAATCTGTATATTTAATTTTTAACTTTTGTCTGCTCAAGTATTGTTTTTTTGATTTCTCTTACAAATTCTCCGGCATTATCCAGCATTTCTGCTTCTGTTTCTCCAGCCTGTATCGCTTTAATCAGAGCACTGCCAATAATTATTCCATCAGGATAATCAATTATTTTTTTTACTTTTTCCGGACCATCAATTCCAAAACCCAGTCCCAGGGGCAGCTCCCCTGCAGTTTTACGAACCCGATCCAGATAGCTTTCCAGCTCAGGATAAACCCCCTGCTGGTCATCACCGGTAGTTCCTAAAAGAGCAACACAGTAGAGGAAGCCGGAACTTTTAGCAGTTATTTCTTTTAAACGCTGCTCTGAAGTATTGGGAGTTACCAGCATTATTTGAGAAATCCCATAACTGCTCAGATGTTCTGAGAGCTCTGCTTTTTCATCAACCGGAAGATCCGGAATAATAACTCCTGAGATTCCCGCCTCAGAGATATCCCGGGCAAATTCTTTTTCTCCGTAATTTAAAACCGAGTTATAATAACCCATTAAAACCAGAGGCACCTCAACCTGGTCCTGAATCTGATTAATCTTTGCAATCAGCTTCTTTAAAGTTGTTCCACCCTTTAAGGCTCTCTGGGAGGCTTCCTGAATTACCGGACCATCAGCCAGAGGATCAGAAAAAGGAATTCCAAGTTCAATAATATCTACCCCTTCAGCCTGCAGCTTATAGATCAATTTTTCGGTCATCTCCAGACTGGGGTCACCACCACTAATATAGGTGATTAAGGGTTTCTCATTCTGAAATTGTGCTGTTATTTTATTCATCTTTTTCTGCCTCCCTGATCTTCTTAAAGTTATTGATATCTTTATCTCCTCGTCCAGAAAGATTAACCACAATTATCTGATCCCGGTCAAGCTCTGGTGCCAGCTTTTCTAAATAAGAAAGAGCATGGGCGCTCTCCAGAGCAGGGATAATCCCTTCTTTTTCACTTAAAAGTTTAAAAGCGGCTACAGCCTCCATGTCAGTTGCTGACTGATAATCAACCCGTTCAATTGACTTTAAAAAGCTGTGTTCAGGGCCAACCCCCGGATAATCAAGACCGGCAGAAATAGAATAAGCAGGGATTACCTGACCATCATCATCCTGGAGCAGATAGGATTTGCTGCCGTGTAAAACCCCAACTCTACCGGCAGATAAAGTAGCAGCATGCTGACCGCTGTCAATTCCTTTGCCAGAAGCTTCTATTCCTATCATTTTTACTTCCTGATCATCGACAAAAGGATAAAATATCCCCATTGCATTACTGCCGCCGCCGACACAGGCTAAAAGATAATCCGGCAGGCGACCTTCTTTTTCTTTGATCTGCTCTTTTGTTTCATCTCCAATAATCCTCTGAAAATCGCGCACCATCTCTGGGTAGGGATGAGGACCAACTACAGAACCGATAATATAGTGGGTATCTTCAACATTGGTTACCCAGTCCCTGATTGCCTCATTTGTTGCATCTTTTAAAGTCTGGGTGCCGCTGGTGACCGGAATTACTTCTGCTCCCAGCATCTCCATCTTGTACACATTAAGTGCCTGCCGCTCAATATCCTCAGCCCCCATGTAAATTTCACAGTCTAAGTTAAAGCGGGCAGCAACAGTTGCAGTTGCCACTCCGTGCTGACCGGCACCTGTTTCTGCAATAATTCTCTGTTTTCCCATCTTTTTGGCCAGCAGAATTTGCCCCAGTGTATTATTGATTTTATGGGCTCCGGTGTGATTTAAATCCTCCCGCTTTAAATAAATTTTTGCTCCTCCAAAATGTTTGCTTAACTGCTCTGCATAATATAGTGAAGTCGGTCTGCCGCTGTAATCAGCAAGCAGTGATTTTAATTGATTTATAAATTCCGGATCATCCTTCATTTCTAAATAAACTTCTTCCAGCTCATCTAGAGCCGGCATCAGAGTTTCCGGAACAAAACGTCCCCCAAATTCTTCAAAATAACCTCTGCTCATCTTCTCTACCCCTTTCTTTTTTTGAAAATTATTTATATATTTTGAAATAAAAAATTTCACTTTAAGCTGCTTAATTTAAATAAATCTTAGTTTGATTTTAGCTTCAGTTTTTGACTGAAAACTCTTTATTTTTTTTACTGTATCTTTAACTAAACGGTGGTTTTTCTTACCCGGCTCATTTTCCACCTGACTGTTAAGATCGACTGCCAGCGGATTTAATTTTTTTAGGGCTTCTTCTATATTATCTAATCCCAATCCTCCAGCCAGTATATAGGGCAGCTCCAGCTCACTGATTAGAGACCAGTCAAAACTCTGACCTGTACCACCACTCTGACTGCCAATTTTGGTATCAAATAAAAGATAATCAGCACTTCCTTTATATTTTTCAACTGCTGCCAGATCTTCCTCAGCTGCTATCGAAATTGCTTTAACACTTTTTAAAACTGTATTTTTGAGCAGCTCCGGCTCTTCACTGCCGTGAAACTGAATATAGTCAAATAAGCCGCTTTTTTCAATTTCTGAAACTTCCTCGGGCTCCGGATTAACCACAACAGCTGCCCGATTAATAAAGGGCGGCAGGTTATAAGTTAGTTCCCTGACTTTATCCAAATTGATCTGCCTTGGACTTTCTGCCAGAATAAAACCCAGTGCATCAACTCCTATATTAACTGCATAGACAACATCTTCTCTGCGGGTCATTCCACAGAGCTTGATCATAGTTCTATTTTCTAACAAATTATCCACCTCACCGTTTTCTTTTACAGCAGCCCCAGCTCATTAATCTTTGTTTTCGGGGACTCTGCTCTCATTAGAGTTTCACCAATCAGAACTCCATCAACTCCAATCTCTTTTAAAAAATCTATATCTTCTCGCGTTTTAATTCCACTTTCTGCAATTAAATAATGATTATGACGCTGACCCAGCTTCTCTAATTCAGCACTCAACTGTGCCGTTGTTTCCAGATCAACACTGAAATCATTTAAATCACGATTGTTAATTCCAATTATCTCAGCTTCAGTTTTTAAGACTCTTTTTAATTCCTGCAGACTGTGCACTTCAACTACTGCCTCCAGTTTAAGCTCACTGCACAGTGCCAGAAAACTCTCCAGCTTTTGATCAGATAAAATTGCTGCAATTAAAAGCACCACATCAGCTCCAATGAAAAAGCTCTCATAAATCTGCAGAGGATCAATAATAAATTCCTTGCGCAAAATCGGCAGCTCAGTTAGTTTTCTCATTTTCTGTAAAATCTTATTGCTCCCCTGAAAAAATTTCTGATCGGTTAAAATTGAAATTCCTGCTGCTCCTGCCTGCTCATAGGCTTTAAGTTGAGCAGCTGGATCAAACTCCGGCTGAATTATACCTCTGCTGGGGGAGGCTTTTTTGATTTCTGCCAGCAGTGAGATTTTATCAGCAGCCAGCTTTTCCTTTAAGGACCTTCTCTTTCTTTTAAGCTCTTTAACTTCTTTTCTTTTATGTTCTACAATTTTATCTAAAATCATTAAGACACCGCCCTGGAACCACTATCAAATGAATTGCTGCACTGAATGAGTTCCTCCAGCTTCTGCATCGCTTTTCCGCTGTCGATCAGTTCAGCTGCCAGTTTAACCCCCTCCTGCAGAGTTTCAACTTTATTCTCTACTAAAAAGGCTGCTGCTGTGTTTAGCAAAATCACATCTCTTTTAGGGCCCTTTTTCCCCTTTAAAATATCCAGAGTAATTTCTTTGTTTTCCTCAGGTTCTCCACCTAAAATTGATTCCAGTGGAGCAGCTTCCAGACCGGCATCTTCAGCACTAAAGTTATATTCTTTGACTTTCCCATCTTTTAAATAGGCTGTTTTATTTTCTCCTGCCAGTGACAGCTCATCAACTCCACCTGCCCCATGGACAACCATTGCTGATTTCAAACCTAAATTTTTGAGTACATAAGCAAGTGGCATAACTAATTCTTCTTTGTAAACACCAAGCACCTGATAATCAGCCTCTGCTGGATTGGTCAGCGGTCCTAAAATATTGAAAATAGTTCTTAAGCCGAGTTCCTTCCGCGGTCCAATTGCATATTTCATCGCCTGATGGAAATGAGGGGCAAAAAGAAAGGAGATTCCAATCTCATCCAGACATTTTCCCGCTGCTTCAGGGGACAAATCAATCTTTACTCCCAGAGCTTCCAGCAGATCAGCACTGCCGCTTTTGGAAGAAACCGAACGGTTCCCGTGTTTGGCAACATTTAAGCCGCCGGCAGCCATAACCAGAGCTGTGGTTGTAGAAATATTAAAGGTTCCTTTCTCATCTCCCCCGGTTCCACAGCTGTCGATTAAATCTCTGGCCTCAGTCTTTACTCGAGCCGCCTTATTTCTCATTACACTGGCAGCACCGGTTATCTCATCTATTGTTTCACCTTTCATTCTGAGTCCCACCAGAAATCCCGCCAGCTGACTGTCTGTTGTTTTTCCTTCCATCACCATTGCCATCGCTTCTTCCATTTCTTCTAATGTTAAATCCTCTCTGCTCACTACTTTATCTAAATGCTTATTAAACATTTTCTCTCC
>JBKHDA010000014.1:0-39157 GCA_046541575.1 Halanaerobium sp.
GTTCAGTTAATGAACGAAGAAAAAAAAGAAGTAAATGTTGAGTCAACTGAGAACGCAGAGGAAAAAGAAGAGCAAGTTGTAGAGGAGGTAGAAGAGACAGTAGCAGAGACTGAAGAAGAAGCAGTAGAAGAAACAGAAGAAACAGTAGAAACTGAAGAAACATTAGAAACTGAAGAAACTGAAGAAACTACAGAGAAAAAAGAAGCTGATAACAGTGAGGAAGCAGCGGAAACTGCAGAGGTAGAAGCAGAGGAAGATGCTGAAGCTGATGAAGAGGCTGAATTTAAATATAGCGATAATGATATTGCTGATTTAAGAAAAGGTCAGAAAGTTACTGGTACTGTAGTTGAGATTAATGACAATGGTGTTTATGTTGATGTTAATTATAAGACAGATGGATTTATTCCATTACGCCATTTAAGCCATCGTCCTGTGGAAGATGCTCATGATATTGTGAGTATGGACGAAGAAATTGAAGTAGTTATCTTAACCTTAGAAGATGATGAAGGAAATATGATTTTATCTAAAAAGCAGGCAGATTATGAAAAAGCCTGGGAGAAGATTGTGGAAGCACATGAAAATGATGAAATCATTGAAGCTGAAGTTACAAAAGAAGTTAAAGGTGGTCTTGTTGTAGATGTTGGAGTAAGAGGGTTTATCCCTGCTTCTCATGTAGCAATTGGCTATGTTGACGACTTAGGTGACTATGTTGGAGAAACACTTCGCTTAAAGGTAATTGAAGTTGAAAGAGATAACAACAATGTTGTGCTGTCTCATAAAAAAGTCTTAGAAAAAGAAAGAGCAGCTCAAAAAGAAGACACACTGGCTTCTTTAGAAGAAGGTCAAACAGTAGAAGGTACAGTTACTAAGTTAGTTGATTTTGGTGCCTTTATTGATTTAGGTGGAATTGAAGGTCTTCTCCATATTTCAGAAATGTCATGGGGTAGAATTGAAAGCCCATCTGAAGTACTTTCTGAAGGTGAAAAAGTTGAAGTTAAGGTTCTTGGTGTGAACAAAGAAGAAGAAAGAATTTCACTCGGCTTAAAGCAGTTATTACCTGATCCATGGGAAGAATTTGCTGACAAGCATTATGAAGGGGAAGTTATTGAAGGTAAAATCACTAAATTAGTTGATTTTGGTGCATTTATGGAAGTTGAGAAAGGTATTGAAGGTTTAATTCATATTTCTCAATTATCACATCGTCACGTAAAAACTGCTGATGAGGTAGTTAATGTTGGTGATGTAAGAGAAGCCAAAATTATTAATATTGATGCTGATCAGGAAAGAGTAGGTTTAAGCTTAAAAGAATTAGAAGAAAAGCCTGAACCGAAAAAGGAATCCAGCAGCAGTTCTCAAAGCTCAAGTAAAGGTAGCAGCAGTAGTTCTCAGAGCAGCAGTGATGATAGTTCATCATCTGGTGGAGGAGCTACCATTAGAGAAATTGTTGGAGATATTTTTGACCAGGGTGAATAATTAAAAAAGCACCCGCTGTCCACTTACTGGGCGGCGGGTTTTTTTATGCTTAGTGCAGATTATTGCCTAATTGTAGTAAATATGATATTATCAGTTTTACAGGAGGTAGAACTAAGATGGTTAAAATTAAAAACGTTATCCCAGATTCTACCGCTGATAAAGCTGGTCTAAATGTTGAAGATAAAATAATTACAATTAATAATCAGGAAATTAACGATTATATAGATTATTTATTCCAAATTTCGGAAGCAATTATTGAACTGGAAATTGAAACTAAAAATGGTAATAGAAAAAATGTTGTTTTAGAGCGTCAACTTGGAGAAGAATTAGGTATAGAATTTAAAGAAATAGTATTTGACGGCCTTAAACAGTGTAAAAATAACTGTGTTTTTTGCTTTGTAAAGCAGCAGCCGCAAAATATGAGGAATAGTTTAAATCAGATGGATGATGATTATCGATTTTCATTTCTTCAGGGTAGTTTTGTAACTTTAACCAATTTAAAACAGAAAGAAATCGAAAGGATTATTGACTTAAATTTAAGCCCCCTAAATATTTCTGTTCATACTACTAATCCTGAACTCAGGGTTAAAATGATGAAAAATCCGAAAGCTGCAGAAATTAATAGATTATTGAAACTATTTCAGAAAAATAATATTCAGTTTCATACTCAGATTGTTCTATGTCCTGGATATAATGACCGGGAAGAACTGGATAGAAGCCTGGGAGACTTGCTGGAATTTTACCCCCAATTATTATCAGTTGGGATAGTCCCGGTTGGATTAACAAAATATAGAGAAGGTCTTGCTGATTTGAGGACTTTAACTAAAAAAGAGATGGAAAATTCTTTAGAACAGATTAAATACTGGCAGCAGAAAGCTCAAAAGACATATGGAGAAAACTTTATTTATGCTGCTGATGAATTTTATTTAAATACAGATACTGAACTTCCAGATTACGGTGAATATAATAATTTTCCACAGCTGGAAAATGGAATTGGTTTAACGGCTCTAATTAATGAAGAAATAAAAGAAATATCTTTTCCTGAATCTTTAAACAAAACTAGAAAAATTGCAATTTTAACTTCTATTTTAGGCAGAAAAGCGCTGAATAAACTTGCTGCTAAGCTGCAGGGAATTGAAAACCTTCAATTTGATATAAAAGCAGTTAAAAATTCATTTTTTGGGGAAACTGTAACAGTTACTGGACTTTTGACAGCTCAGGATTTAATATCTGAAATTAAAAATAGCGAATTTAGAAAATATGATAAGATATTTATTCCAAAAGTTGTTTTAAATGATCAATCAAAATTTTTAGATGATCTTAAAAAAGAAGAATTTTTAGCTGAACTATCTGAATACGAAATAATATTTGCAGAAAATATAAAAGAATTGATGGAGGTGATAAAAAATGGCTAAATCTACAGTTGCAATTGTGGGACGACCCAATGTGGGTAAATCCACTCTTTTTAATAGATTAGTAGGTGGTCGGAGAGCTATTGTTGAGGGAGAGCCTAATGTTACCCGCGATAGAATTTATGGAGAAACAGAATGGTTGGGCAAAAAATTTAATGTTATTGACACCGGAGGAATAGTACTTCATGATAATGATAAAATAAAAAATCAGATTAAATATCAGGCTGAACTTGCTATGGAAGAAGCTGATATAATTTTATTTGTAGTAGATTCCAGAACCGGAATGACAGGAGTTGATGAGGATATTGCTCAGCTCTTATACAGAACAAATAAAGAAGTCATTTTAGTAGTTAACAAAGTTGAAGATTTTTCTAATCAGGAAGAAATAAGCTGGGAGTTTTATTCTCTTGGTTTTGGTGACCCTGTACTTATTTCAGCTGAACACGGCAAAAATACCGGATCATTACTTGATCAGGTTACAGATCAACTGCCTGAAATTGAAGAGGAAGATACCGATGATGATCAGATTAATATTGCTGTAATAGGCAAACCAAATGTTGGAAAATCAAGTTTAATTAATCATTTAGTGGGTAAAGAAAGAGTTATTGTTAGTGATATGCCTGGAACAACCAGAGATGCGGTTGATACTTTAATTGAATGGAATGATATTCAGTTCAATTTTATTGATACAGCCGGTTTAAGGAGAAAATCAAAGGTAAAAGAAGATGTAGAATATTACAGTAATTTGAGAGCTTTAAAATCGGTTGATCGTTCTGATGCTGTTTTAATGATGATTGATGCTCAGGAAGGTGTAACCGATCAGGATAAAAAAATAGCAGGTTATGCCCATGATGAAGGTAAGGCAATGGTTATTGCAATTAATAAATGGGATTTAATGGAGAAAAATACTAAAACAATGGAAAGATATACTGATGAGGTATATTATCAACTTAAGTTTTTAAATTATGTTCCTGTAACTTATATTTCTGCTTTAACCGGTGAAAGAATAGATGAACTCTTATCATTATTAGAATTTGTAGTTGATCAGAGTAATCTTAGAATCAAAACCGGTATTTTAAATGAAGTGATTTCCGAGGCAGTTCAGCTTCGTGAGCCGCCGAGTAGAAAAGGAAAAAGACTTAAGATTTATTATGGAAGTCAGGTAGGTATTAAACCTCCAACTTTTGTCTTCTTTGTCAATGATCCCAATTTAATGCATTTTGCCTATCAGAGATATTTAGAAAATGTTCTTCGTGAAGCTTTCGGGTATGTAGGAAATCCATTGCATTTTAAATTAAAACAACGTAATTAGGAGGGTATTATGCAGGTAATTATTGCTGTATTAATAAGTTATTTAATTGGTTCAATTCCATCCGGTTTTCTTTTAACAAAATATGTCATGAAAAAAGATGTTCGTCAATATGGTAGTGGAAATATAGGGGCTACAAATGTGGCTAGAGTAATGGGATTGAAATCAGGTATTTTAGTTGCAGTCTTTGATATTTTAAAAGGCTTTTTGGGGGTGCTGGTAGGACAGGCTATTTTAGGGAACAGTTTGTCTGCAGCAATTTTAGTTGTTGCTGCTGCTGCAATAGCTGGTCATGACTGGTCAATTTTCTTAGGTTTTTCCGGTGGTAAGGGAGTTGCCACAACCTTTGGCGTTATTTTAAGATTATATCCACTGGCATTTTTGATTTATGCTCTAATCTGGCTTTTACTGGTTCTGACTACCAGATACGTCTCACTTGGTTCAATAATTGGTTCAATGTCACTGCCTTTAACCCTTTATTTTAGTGCTTATGACAGTACGAATGTCTTTTTTGCTGCTTTATTATCTCTATTTGTACTGTATACACATCGAGAAAATATTAAAAGACTGCTTAAAGGGGAAGAAAACAGAATGGATCCAGATAAATTAGGAAAGAGTGGTTAAGAATAATGAATTTTAATATTTCAGTGATTGGAGCTGGCAGCTGGGGGACAGCTCTGGCGAATTTATTAGCTAAAAATGGAAAGAGAGTTAAAATTTATGCCAGAGATAAAGAGGTTGTTGACTCTATTAATAATAAGCAGTGTAATTTAAAATATTTTCCTGAAAGCAGGCTGGATTCAAATTTAACTGCTTATAATAGTTTAGAAGCTGGTCTGGAAGCTGCTGAGCTTGTAGTTATTTCCGTACCAACTCAGGCTTTAAATAGTGTTTTAGATAAAATTAAAGAAATGATAAGTTCAGAGACGATTATTGTTTCTACTGCTAAGGGGATTGACCAAAAATCTTTTAAAACTAATTCTGAGATGATAAAAGAAGCTGGTTTTAAAAATGTTGTTGTATTATCAGGTCCCACTCATGCTGAAGAAGTTATGGAAGAGCTGCCAACTGCAATTGTTTCTGCTGCTAAAAATAAAAAAGCAGCTGAACAGGTGCAGGACCTATTTATGTCCAAATATTTTAGAGTTTATACCAATCCTGATGTTAAAGGGGTTGAGCTTGGAGGAGCTTTAAAAAATGTTATTGCAGTTGCCGGTGGTATCTGTGATGGTCTTGACTTTGGAGATAATACAAGAGCGGCTCTAATTACTAGAGGCTTAAATGAAATGAATCGTTTTGTGGATTATCATGGTGCTAAAACTGTTACTCTTGCCGGGCTATCAGGTATGGGAGATCTGGTGGTTACCTGTACAAGCATGCACAGCCGCAACCGCCGTTTTGGAATTGAAATTGGAAAGGGAAAAACACTTCAGGAAGCAGAGGTGGAGGTTAATCAGGTTGTAGAAGGAGTTAAAACTGCAGAAGCTATTTATAACTGGTTAAAATCTAATCAAATCGATTTAGAAATGCCGATCACAAATCAGGTTTATCAGGTTTTATTTGAGGATAAAGATCCCTACCAGGCTGTAGAAGAGCTGATGTTAAGAAGTAAAAAACATGAAATGGAATCAGTAGTTGAT
This sequence comes from Halanaerobium sp., assembly GCA_046541575.1. GTDB lineage: Bacteria > Bacillota > Halanaerobiia > Halanaerobiales > Halanaerobiaceae > Halanaerobium. The sequence goes on from JBKHDA010000014.1 coordinate 5,835, forward strand.
CAATCTTTATGGAATATCTAGTAATTTTATAAATTTTTTCTTTAATTAAGCAGGAAATCGCTGATATAGCGAGAATAGTTAATAATGATAATGATAAGAAAAGTTAATGCTTTAAAGGGGGTGAGTTTTATATGACTAAGAATGAACTGATCGATGCTGTTGCAGAAAAAACAGGTGTCACTAAAAAAGATACAGGGGAAGTAATTAACGAAACTATTGATACTATCATGGGATATTTGAAATCTGAAGCTAAAAAAGATGAAGATAATCGTGATAATGTTCAGTTAATTGGTTTTGGTACTTTTGAAGTAAAAGATAGAAGTGCTCGTAAAGGGCGTAATCCTCAAACTGGAGAAGAAATTCAAATTCCAGCACGTAAAGTACCTGTATTTAGAAGCGGTAAATCTTTCAAAGAGAACGTTGATGTTTAATAATTAATATTACTTATCATGAAGAACCGGAAATTTCCGGTTCTTTTTTTTCTAGAACAAAAGTTTCCTATCTCTGATTTTATTAGAGATAAGGAGATTTTTGTTTATCTGCAGGAAAATTATGATTTTAATAGAAAATAGTATATTAAGAGAATTAAAAGAGAGTTATGTTCAAATCTCAAAAATATACTAAGGGGGAAAAATTGTGGGTCAAATTACAACTGGTTTTCAATCAATTTTAGCAAATTATGGGATGAAATTTCTTCTAGCAATTGTTCTATTATTTGTCGGTTTAGGGGTAATTAAATTTATAGTAAATCTACTTGAAAAAAATATACAGGGCAAATTTGAAAGAACCTTAACCAGTTTTTTAATGTCCGTTACCAGGGCAGTTTTACTTATCCTGTTATTTATTTCTATTGCCTCAACAATTGGAATTGAAGTTGCTTCTTTTGTAGCAGTTTTAGGTGCGGCATCCTTTGCAGTGGGTTTTGCTTTACAGGGAAGTTTATCAAACTTTGCTGGAGGGGTTATGCTGTTAATCTTTAGACCATTTACTGCTGGAGATACTATAGAGGTATCAGGACACAAAGGAAAAGTTCAGGAAATTCAAATTCTCTATACTATTATGACCACTTTTGATAATAAAAAAATATTTATTCCAAATGGTAATGTAGCAACTGATAGTATCACAAATTTTTCTGCTATGAATGAGAGAAGAGTTGATCTAACATTTGGTATCGGTTATGATGATGATTTTCATGAAGCAATTTCGATCTTAAAAAAGCTTGCTGCTGATCATGAACTGATTTTAGATAATCCGGAACCAGTTATTAGAGTTGCCGAGCATGCGGGTAGTTCAGTTAATATCGACTGCAAAGTCTGGGCCAAAGGATCTGATTATTGGACAGTTTTTTATGATATGCACGAAGAGGTTAAAGATGCTTTCGATGAAGCTGGTATTGGAATTCCTTATCCTCAACTGGATATTCACTTTGATGAGGGCACAAAACTGTGCTAGTTAATAAAAATAGAATAGAAAAAATTAATGAGGCTGAATTAAAGAAAAATGAATTTGTTGCTTACTGGTTGCAGTCATCTCAGCGGCTGGAATATAACCAGGCTCTGGGATATGCAGTAGAAAGAGCAAATCAATTAAATCAGCCTCTTTTAATTTTTTTCTTGTTAGATTCTAATTATCCGGAGGCAGAATATCGACACTTTAAATTTATGCTGCAGGGAATAAAAGAAGTTAAAAATAAACTAAAAGCAGCAGAAATGAATTTTTATGTAGTAGATTATAAAAAGTTTGAAGTATTAGAAAGAATAACTAAAGGAGCCTCTTTAGTTATCAGTGAAAAAGTATACTTAAAGCACCTCAGAGAGTGGAAAACTAAAGCGGCTCAGAAGCTTTCAATTCCGTTTTATCTGGTGGAAAGCAATTTAGTCTGTCCAATTGAGGAAGTCAGCGATAAAGAGGAGTATGCAGCTTATACTATTCGGAAAAAGATTAATAGAATCAGAGACAGATATTTAAAAGAATATCAGCGGGAAAAGCTGCAGAATAAAGAACAAATAACATTAGATGCATCACAATTTAATTTAATCGAAGATTTAGATTTATATTTAGCAGAAATGAAGCCTGAAAAATTTAGTAAAGATAAGGATTATTTTGTAGGTGGTTATAAAGAGGCTAAATTAAAACTAAATGATTTCTTAAAAAACAAACTTCAAGACTATGATCAAAAAAGAAATATTCCCCATTTGAATTTCCAGTCAGATTTAAGCCCATATCTTCATTTTGGCCAGATATCTGCTCAGGAAGTGGCTTTAGCAGCATTGAATTCAGAATATGATGCAGAAGACTTTCTGGAAGAGTTAATTGTACGACGGGAACTGGCTTTTAATTTTGTTTATTATAATCAAAATTATGCTAAAAGTTTAGAAGATATTTTATATGACTGGGCCTATCAGACCTTAATGGAACATCAAAGTGATGAGCGGGAATATTTATATGATTATCAGCAGTTAGAAAATGCAGAAACTCATGATAAGTACTGGAATGCCGCCCAAAAAGAAATGCTAATTACTGGTAAGATGCATAATTATATGAGAATGTACTGGGGTAAGAAAATTTTAGAGTGGACTGCTGATCCAGAAGAAGCCTATCAGTGGGCCCTGAAATTGAATAACAAATATTCTCTTGACGGTAGGGATGCAAACAGCTATGCCGGGGTTGGCTGGATTTTCAGTAAACATGATAGAGCCTGGAAAGAAAGAGAGATATTTGGTAAAGTAAGATATATGAATTCTGATGGACTGGAAAGAAAATTTGATATGGATAAATATCTTAAAAAAATAGCTGAACTGGAATAATTAATTCAAGCTAAAAAAGAAGGATATTAGTAGTGATTGTTGAATAAATATAGTGTAAGATAGTTTATTAGTTTTGAAGAAGAATAAATTAAGCAGAAGAGATATATTTATAAAAATATATCTCTTTAATTACTTACTTTAAAATTTTTATTAATCAGCAGGAGGGTTAGAAAATGGGATTATTTGATAAACTCAAATCAATTTTTAGCGGCGGTGGAAATAAATCTAAACTGGTTGATATCTATGTTGAGGATGATAAATGTGGTAATCAGATGAAATTAATATTTAGAAAAAGTTATGATATTCAAAAAGTATATGAAGATAATCGCGATGCAGCTTATGAAATACAAAAAGTAGTTGTCTGTGATAAATGCTATAATAAAATAGATCTCCATTTAGAATTTGATAAAGGATATAATATAATTAATAAAGAAATTAAAGATGGAAAAATTATAAGCAGAGAAGAATTTGAAAATAAATAAGCCGTGGAGTGATAATATTGTTTACAATCCCCAATTATATAACATTTATGAGAATCTTATTGATTCCAGTTTATTTATATTTTTTCGTTCAGGGGAATATTTTAGCAGCGGCCCTATTTTTTACTCTGGCAGCAGTCACAGATTTTTTGGATGGTCTGATTGCTAAAAAACTTGATTTACACTCTGAGACTGGTAAATTATTGGATCCAATTGCAGATAAATTAACGATTATTAGTATTTTGTTGGTTTTAATTTATTTAAATATTATTCCACGTCTTCTTTCTTATATTATTTTAGCCAGAGAATTATTTATTTTTTTATCCGGAATTATAACCTATTTTTATGGTCTTAATTTTATAAATCCAAGTTTTATTGGTAAACTTTCTGTTGCTTTATTATATTTGGCTATAGCTTTAAAACTTTTTAATATAAATTATTTTGGAGACAGCTTATTTTATGTTGTGATACCAATTAACATTATTTCTGCTCTTGATTATTCTATCAAAGCTTATAAAAAAACTTTTAAATAAATCTTCTTTGAAAGGATGTAAATTTTGAAAATTTTAATAAAAAACATTGCTGAAATTTATAGTGCTTTTTCTGATATTAAAAAAGATCAATTTATTATAATTGAAGATCAAATTATAAAAAAAATTGGTAATATGGACAGTTTTGATATGAGTGATAATTATGATTACTCAATTGATGCTGATGGTAAAATTGTACTTCCCGGTTTTATTAATACTCATACTCATGCTGCGATGACATTAATGCGGGGCTATGCAGATGATATGCCTTTAGATAAATGGCTTCAAAATAAGATTTGGCCTTTTGAAAGCAGGCTGAATTCAGAAGATATATACTGGGGTACAGCACTTGCGGTTATGGAGATGATTAAAACAGGTACCACTACTTTTTCTGATATGTACTTTTCGATGGACAGAGTAGCTGAATTAGTTGAGGAGAGCGGAATTAGAGCAGTTCTGGCTGAGGGTTTAATTGAGGACAATGATGGACAGGAAGGTTTAGATAAAGCAGTAAAATATGCTCTTGATTATAATGGGACAGCTGACGGCAGAATTACAACTATGCTTGCACCTCATGCTCCATATACCTGCGGCAGAGAGTATTTAGAGCAGGTTAAAGAACTTGCTCTGGAAAATAATCTGCCTGTCCATATTCATCTTTCTGAAAGCAAAAAAGAAGTTAAGGATTTTTTGGAAAGCTATCAGAGTTCACCGGTTAAATATTTAGCTGATTTTGATTTTTTTGATAATCAGGTGCTGGCAGCGCACTGTGTTCATTTAGAGCCGGGGGATTTAGAAATTCTAAAAAACAAAAATGTGCAGATAGCACATAATCCGATGAGTAATGCAAAACTTGCAAATGGAATTGCCCCTATTAAGATATATTTAGATAATGAAATCAATGTCAGTCTTGGAACAGATGGTGTTTCCAGTAATAATTCTCTGGATATGCTGAAAGAAGCAAAGATGGCTTCTTATCTGCAGAAAATAAAATACGAGGATCCAACAGCTGTTGATACAGCAGCTATTTTAGAAATTTTAACTATTAATGGAGCTGAAGCCCTTGCTCTTGATCAGCTGGGATTGATTGAGGAAGGTTATCAAGCTGATCTGCAGTTAATAGATATTAAAAGCGAGAGTTTTTATTATCCTCACCACAACAATTTATCTAATTTATTTTATGCTGCTGACACCCACAGTATAAATACAGTGATTACAGCCGGGAAAATTTTAATGGAAAATAGAGAATTTAAAACACTGGATCAAGAAAAAATTTATTATGAAGCAGAAAATAGATCAGCTAAAATTGCAAAAAGTTTAGCTTAGCTAATCTAAAATTTGATTTTAAGAATTTGAAAGGAGAAAATTATGAGTAAAACTATTAAGTTTTTTCTCACTATATTTGCTTTAGCAGCTATTCTGCTGATAATTTTTATTTCTACAGGGGCAAATATCTATACAGACTGGCTCTGGTTTAAAGAGCTGAATTTCGAGAAGACCTTTACAATAATGTTTTTATCTAACTTTATATTAAGACTGCTGATTGGGGCTGTTTTTGCAGCTATAATTTATTTGAATTTACATTTTACCAAAAAACCGATCTATAAATTTATTAATGTTAAAACAGATTCAAAAGTTGAAAATTTATTTGGTGAAGAAAGAAATCAAATTTTTAACTGGTTAAATAAAAAACGGCTGAACCTGATTTATTTATTTTCCAGTTTGATATTTGGATTTTTATTTTCTTCAATTTCCAGCAACAGCTGGAAAATGGTGCTGCAGTTTTTAAATAAAACTGAGTTTAATTCTGTAGATCCAATCTTTAATAATGATATTTCATTTTATGTATTTTCTCTCCCATTTTATTCTTTTTTACGTGAAATGGGAATGGTTGTTATAGTAATTTCTTTGATTTTAGTTGGAGCAATTTATATAATTTTCACCGGTATTCATTCCTTTAGTGAAATCTCTGGAAAACTAAGCAGCAGAGCTAAAAAACATATGTCAGTTCTGGTTTTTCTATTTCTGCTTTTTAAAGCCTGGGATTACAGACTGCAGATGTACAATATCTTATTTTCTGCAGATGGAGTTGTCTTTGGAGCCGGTTATACTGATGTAAATGCTAATTTGTTGGGCTATAGAGTTTTATTTGTAACAGTAATTTTTGTTGCCCTGGCTGTGCTCTACAGCTTATTTAAAAATAATTACAAACCTCTTGTCTGGGGGATAGCCGCCTGGATTGGACTATCAATCATTTTTACCGGAGTTTATCCGGCTTTTGTCCAGCAGTACAGTGTTGAGCCAAATGAAATTAATAGAGAAGAACAGTATATTGAAAATAATATTCAGATGACTTTAAAGGCCTATGGACTTGATGAGGTGGAAACTGAGGATTTTGAACTATCAGAAGATGATTTAAGTTATGATGAGCTGATGGAATACGAGACTGTAATAGATAATATCAGGCTCTGGGATTACAGACCTCTGCAGGACACCTATAACCAGCTGCAGGCTTTAAGACAGTATTATACTTTTGAAGATATTGATATTGATCGTTATCAGCTGGGAGATGATTATACACAGGTAATGCTCGGTGCCAGAGAGCTGGATCAGAATGCACTGGATTCAGAGGCTCAGACCTGGGTTAATAGAACCTTAAAATATACTCATGGACTTGGAGTGACAATGAGTCCGTCCGGTCAGGTGAGGGATAATGGTCAGCCTGAATTTTTAGTTCAGGATATTCCACCAAAGATCAATAATGAAAATATTAATCTGGATAATCCTTCAATTTATTATGGAGAGAAAACAAATAATTATGTAATTGTAAATACAGATGAGACAGAATTTCATTATCCAATGGGTTCAGAAAATGTTTTTACAGAGTATGAAGGTACTGGTGGAGTAGAAATTTCTAATATCTTTAGAAAAGCTCTCTATGCCCTGCGTTTTAACACCGCGAAAATTATGTTATCAGATGATATCAACAATCAGAGTCAGATAATGTATGAGCGCAATATTCAGCAGAGGGTCCGCAAAGCAGCACCATTTTTAGAATATGATAGTGATCCTTATATAGTAAATGCAGAAGGCAGGTTGTTCTGGATCTATGATGCCTATACAACTACCAGTCTTTATCCTTATTCTCAGCCCTATAACGGCAGTAAAAACTATGTGCGGAATTCAATCAAAGTAGTTGTAGATGCCTATAATGGTACTTTAGATTATTATATAATTGATGAAGAAGATCCAATTGCACTAACCTATGCTAAAATATTTGATGATTTGTTTAAGTCAGCAGATGAGATGCCTGATTCTATCAGAGAACATCTTCGCTATCCACAGGATTTATTTAAAATTCAGACTCAGATTTATAAAAATTATCATATGGAAGATCCAGTAGTTTATTATAATCGGGAGGATGTCTGGGAAATTCCTCAGGAAAATTACCAGGGTTCAACAATTAATGTAGAGCCCTATTATGTAATGAATCAGTTACCTGGTGAAGAAGAGGCAGAGTTCATCTTAATGACTCCTTTTACTCCATCTAATAGAGATAATATGGTTTCCTGGATGGCGGCCCGAAATGATGGTGAACATTATGGAGAATTATTTACCTACAGATTTCCTAAAGATCAGCTGGTTTATGGTCCCAACCAAATCGAATCCAGAATTGACCAGGAGTCTGAGATCTCACAGCTGCTTTCTCTCTGGAGTCAGCGGGGATCAGAAGTTATCCGAGGAAATCTACTTGTGATACCTTTTAATAACAGTGTCTTATATGTTGAGCCAATCTTCCTCCAGGCTGAAGGTGGAGGTATTCCAGAATTAAGACGTGTAATTGTTTCTTATAAAAATCAGATTATAATGAGAGAAAATTTAGAAGAGGCACTGAAAGCTATGTTTGAAGAAGGTGAAGGAATGTCTGTACCTGAAGAAGATGTAGAAGAACTGCAGGAAGAAACAGGCATGGATTTAGAAGAATCCGGAGTCGATGCTGATATTGATGATTCAGAGTCTGAGGATGAAGATGCTCAGCAGGAAGATCAGCAGAGCGAAGAAAGTGATGATTTAATGCCTGAAAGCAGTGCGGAGTTAATCAGTGAAGCTAATGACTTATATCAGGAAGCACAGCAGGCCCTGCAGAATGGTGACTTTGCAGAATACGGAGAAATAATAGAAGAATTAGGAGATATTTTAAATCAATTATCCAGAACAGGAGAGTAATTATCTATGAATGATTTAGAATTCAAAACTTATCAAAATAGATTTAATCTGCATCATCTATCAACAGATAAATTCAAAACAAACCTGGTGCAGATATATTTCATGCTGCCTCTTGAGAACGAAAAAGAGGCAGCCATGAATGCCCTGATCCCCTCCATATTGGAGAGGGGATCCAAAAATTATACTGACAATCAAATAATAAAAACAGAATTAGAGAATCTTTATGGTTCTAATATGAACTTTAATATTTTAAAAAGAGGAGAAAATCAGATCTTAAGATTTTCTCTGGAAATGGTTAATGAAAAATATTTAACTCACAGGAGTAATTTGACTGTTGAGGCCTTTAGTTTATTAAATGATATAATTTTTAATCCTTTAACAGAATCAGGGAAATTTAAAGAAAATTATTTTGATCAGGAAAAAGAAATTTTAAAACAGGATATATTATCCTTAATCAATGATAAATACCGTTTTGCAGTGGAAAATTGTTTAAAAAGAATGTGTAAAAATGAGAAATATGGAATTTATAAAAAGGGTTCTATTTCTGCACTGGCAGAAATTAATAATCAGGAATTGTATAATCACTACCAAAAAATAATTGCAGAAGCCAAACGCTCTCTTTTTTTAGTTGGTAACTTTAAAAGCACTTTTGTTGACGATATTTTTGAAAAGACAGAATTGAGTGCTGGTCAGGATATTTTTGATAATAATACAGAATTTATTTATGATGTCAGAGAAGAAAACTTTTATGAGCAGGAATTAAAGGTTAATCAGGCTAGATTATCTATTGGTTTTAGAACTGGAATTAGAAGAAAGGATGAGGATTATTATTCTCTTTTAGTTTTCAATAGTTTAATTGGAGGCTCAACTCATTCCAGATTATTTCAGGAAGTGAGGGAAAAAAGAAGTCTTGCTTATTATGTTAATTCCTCCATTGAGACAACAAAAGGATTATTACTGATTAATAGTGGGATTAATGCTGAAAATCACAAAAAGGTAATTGAACTGGTTAAAAATGAAATTTCTTCAGTGGCTGAGGGTGAATTTACTGAAGAAGAATTTTTGCGCTCTAAAAAAAGTATTATTAATCACTTAAAACAGGATTTAGACAGCAATAAAGCACTTTCTGCACATTTTCTTTTAAGTCTGATTAATCAAAAGGAAGAATCAATAATAAAAACAATTAGGGGAGTAGAGAATGTTAGTAGAGAAGATATAACTGCAGCTGCAAAAAAATTGAAGTTGGATACAGTTTATCTACTAAAAAGTGAGGATTGATTAAATTGCAAAGTATATATAATAAAAATATGGATGAAACTCTGGTTAAAGCAAAATTAGATAATGGGTTAAATATATATATATTTCCTAAAAAAAATTATGTAAAACAATATGCAATGCTTTCGGTTGATTTTGGCTCAAATGATATTGAGTTTATTGATGTAAAAAACGGCCGCAAAAGAAATATGCCGCTAGGTATTGCCCATTTTTTAGAACATCAGCTTTTTGAGGATAAAGAGGAGAGTATTTTTGATAAATTTGCTGATTTAGGTGCTTCGGCAAATGCATATACAAATTTTGACAGCACTAATTATCTATTTTCCAGCAGTAGTAATTTTGAGGATTCACTAATTAATTTGATTGAATTTGTAGAGGACCCTTATTTTAGTGACGAAAATGTAAAAAAAGAAAAAGGAATTATTGTTCAGGAAATAAAAATGTATCAGGATAATCCTTACTGGAGGTCTTATTTTAATCTTTTATCTGCTCTATATTCCAAACATCCGGTTAAAAATGATATTGCAGGTACCGAAGAAAGCGTTATGTCAATTACAGCAGAAGATTTGTACATCTGTTATTATAATTTTTATTTACCTTCAAATATGGATTTGATTTTAATTGGAGACCTGGAGCCGCAGAGAATTATTAATTTAATAAGAGAAAACCAGGCAAAAAAACATTTTCCACATTTTAAAAACCCGGTAAGAATCATTAAAGAGGAACCCAAAAGTGTTGCCAAAAAACTTGTGGAAGAAAAAATGAATATATCTCGACCGATGGTTCAGATTGCTTTTAAAGATCCTGTTGAAAGTGAAGAGCCGGCCCAGACAATTAAGAAAGAGTATATTGTTAATCTGCTGCTGGATATTGTCTTTGGAAACAGCAGCAAAAATTATAACCAGCTTTATGACCAGGGTATTATTGATAATAGTTTTTCCTGTACCTATCACAAAAAGCCTGACTATGCTTATGTTCACTTGCATGGTGAAAGCAACAAACCTGATTTAATGCGCGAAAAAATTAAAGAAAAACTGGTTGATATTGACCCTCAAGAAATCAAAGATAACTTCCAGCGGATTAAAAGAAAATATCAGGGTACTTTTATTAGACTTTTTAATAATTTTAATCATTTAGCAGCAGAATTTGTTAATTACCGACGTCTGGGAATAGATATTTTTGAACTGGCAGAAATAATTGAGGAAATAAGTTTAGAAGATCTGCTTTCCTATTCAGACAAGGTTTTTAATAAAGATTTCATGGTAGAATCAATTATATTAAATGAGGACTGATTTTTTTGGCTTTCAAGTTATATAACTTTATTTTTTATATTACTATGGCAGCATTTGGATACTTTAATATTTATTTTCAGGATGCCGGACTTGATTCATTTCAGATCGGTCTGGTTAATGCGATACCCAGAATTTTTGCTTTACTACTGATGCCCTTCTGGGGAATTTTAACAGATTACTTTCATGAAAATAAAAAGGTGTTACTCATAACATTAGTTGGTACGCTGGCTACTGTATTTCTTTTTCCCCAGACAACTTCATTTAAAATATTAATGCTGCTTATGTTTTTTTATACTTTATTTCAAAATCCAATTGTACCTCTTTCTGACAGCCTGCTTTTAGATTATCTGGGAGATGATGCTCACAATTACGGAAAATTTAGATTATGGGGTTCAGCCGGTTATATGCTTTCAGTTTCTGTTTTAGGATATTTTTTAGAAGCGACTTCTTCTACCAATTTATTTTATGTTTATGCTCTGGTTTTAATTTTATCGATATTTTTATTAAAATTCTTACCTAAAAGCAAAAGACAGATTGAAGTTTTGGAGCCCGGTGATTTCAAGAAAATCTTCAAGAAAAAAAGACTGCTTTATTTTCTCTTGTTTGTATTTATACTGCAGACAACAATGAATGCTAATTACAGTTATTTTCCGCTATATATAGTGGCTCATGGGGGAGGGGAATTCCTGGTTGGTATTGCCCTGACTATCTCATCTGCCAGTGAAATTTTGGCTTTCTTTTTTTCGGATAAAATAATTAAGAAAAATAATATTAGTAAAATAATTGCTGTGATAAGTATTGGTTTTGTTTTGCGCTGGTTAATGCTTTCCTTTTTCCCATATAATCCTATTATATTATTCTCACAGCTGCTGCACAGTGTAACCTTCGGTCTCTTTTTTGCAGTAGGTGTTGATTATGTTGACCGGATAAGTGGGGAAAAATTTAGAGCAACCGGACAGAATATTTATGCAGGAGTATTTATGGGAGTTAGCGCTATTTCCGGCAGTTTGATTGGTGGTAAACTTTATCAGCTTGCTGGAGGAGAAATCATGTATTTTTTCTGGGCATTAGTTTCTGCAGCTGCAGGAATTATTTACAGTGTATACCTTTTTAAAAAGGAGAAGGAGATTAAATTAAATGCAGATAAATAGTTTTATAAAAAAAACTGCATCTGAGCTTGGTCTGGACCTCTGTGGAATAACTGATGGTGGGGAATTAAAAAAAGAGCGTAAACTTTTAGAAAAAAGAGCAAAAAGTAATTACTGGCCTCAGCCTTTAACAAATCAGGATCTGGAAGAACTGACAAAACCGGCTCTTCATTTTGATAATTTAAAATCTATAATAGCTGCTGCAGTTAGTTACAATAATGGAGGAGGCAGTACTTTCTTATCAAATTATGTAACAGTTAAAGATTATCATCATTATTTAGAAACTAAATTAGAAAAATTAGTTATGAGACTAAAAGAAGAACTGGAAAAAGACTTTAATTATAAAATTTTTGTTGATACAGCTCCTTTTTTAGAACGGGCAGTAGCTAAAAATGCAGGTATTGGGTTTATTGGCAAAAACTCAATGCTAATCAATCCCGAATACGGTTCCTATTTGTTTTTAGGAGAAATTTTTACTGATTTAGAAATAGAAAAAGACCAGCCCTTAGAAATTGATTGTGGTGAATGCAGAATCTGTATTAATCAATGTCAGGGTGGGGCTTTAAAATCAGAGTATCTGCTGGATGCTGATGACTGTATTTCTTATCTGACTCAAAAGAAAGGAATACTTAAAAAAGAAGAAATAAAAAAAATGGGTAGTCATATCTGGGGCTGTGATGCCTGTCAGGAAAATTGTCCTTACAATAAAAACACCCCAGAAACAGATACTCCTGAGCTTCAATTTTTTGAAGAAGAGCTTGAATATTTTTTAAAATTAGATCGGAAAGAGACTCCGAATGAGCTAAATCAGACAGCTATTATGTGGAGGGGCAGCAGAATCTTAGTGCGAAATGCTTTGATTGCAGCTGCTAGTTTAAAGGCAGAAAAATATTTTGATTTAATTAAAGATAAATTAAATGATAATTCCCCTATTATCCGTTACTATGCTGCTTATTCTCTGGCAAAAATAGATTTTACAAGGGCAAAAAAAATTATAAAAGATCAGCTAAAAAAAGAAAAAAATAAGGATTACAAAGAAAAGATGAACAAATTGATAGAGCAGGAGGAAAAAGATTATGAATATTAATTTAGATGGAGAAAAATTAAAAATAATAGAAAAAAGCAGTATAGAAGAAATAATTTCGGAAAGTGAAATTGAGAATCAAAAAGATATCATGGCTGTGGTTATTGAGAATGAAGTTTATGATCTAAATGAATATTTAGATCGAGATGCTGAAATAAAAACAGTAAAAATCAATTCAGAACTTGGGAACAGAATTTATCGCCGCAGTCTTTATTTAGTAATGGCCAAAGCGGTTTATGATCTTTTTCCGGAATCTATTTTGAAAATAGAAATATCTATTAGTAATGGAATTTACTGTGAACTTGAAAACAAATCTAGTTTGAGCAAAAGTGATATAAGTAAAATTAAGCAGCGGATGCAGGAAATTATTGAAGCTGATTATAAAATAAAAAAACATAAGTTAAAGAAAGAGGAAGTTATAGAAATAATAAAAAAAGAAAACTGTTCTTTTAGAAGTGAATTAATTGAACAGCAGAATAAAGATTATTATACTCTTTATGAACTTGAGGGATATTATGATTATTTTTATTATAATATGGTTCCCTCAACTTCTTATTTACAGGAGTTTGACCTGCATTTAAGAATACCCGGGTTTGTATTGTTATTTCCTAAATTTTTTAGTAATAAAAAGGTTCCTAAATTCAAAGAACAGCCAAAACTTGCTAATATATTTTTAGAATATGAAAGATTGGGCACAATTCTTGGTATCAGCAATGTTTTTGAATTAAATCAGCTGGTAGAGGAAAATGAATATAATGAATTAATCAGAATTGCAGAAGCTCTGCATGAGAAAAAAATAGCGAAAATAGCTGATAGAATAAAAAGTGGAATGCCCAGAAATAAAATTATTTTAATTGCCGGACCTACTTCTTCTGGAAAAACTACCTTTACTCATCGTTTATCAACCCAGTTAAAAATTAATGGTTTAAGACCGGTGCAGATTTCAGTTGATAATTATTTTGTTGATCGGAAAAATACTCCTTTAGATGAAAATGGAGAACCGAATTTTGAATCTATAGATGCACTTGATTTAGAGCTTTTTAACGAGCATCTTTTAAAATTAATCCAGGGAGAAAAAGTAGAATTACCCAGGTTTAACTTTGAAAAGGGCATTAGAGAAAAAAGTGGGAAGTTTTTGCAGTTAGAAGATGATCAGCCTATTTTAATAGAAGGAATTCACGGCTTAAATGATAAAATGACAGAAGTTATACCACAGGATTTGAAATTTAAAATTTATATCAGTGCTCTGACTCAGCTCAATATTGACTGTCATAATAGAATCCCAACAACTGATACAAGATTAATTCGCCGTATTGTGAGGGATAATCAATATCGAAATTTATCTGCGGCTGATACTCTTAATTTATGGAAGGCTGTCCGCAAAGGAGAAGAAAAAAACATTTTTCCTTATCAGGAAAATGCAGATGTGATGTTTAATTCGGCACTAATTTATGAGCTTTCTGTATTAAAAAATTATGTTGAGCCTTTATTAAAACAGATTGATAAAACAAATAGAAATTATTATCAGGCACAGCGGCTGCTGGAAATTCTGAGCAACTTTAAAGCCATACCTGATGATGAGGTTCCTTTTACTTCAATTTTAAGAGAGTTTACCGGCATGAGCGTTTTTAGAGAAGAATAATTCTATATTTTCTTTAATTTCATCCCAATTATTAACCTTAGTAATTTTTTCATTACCTTTAAAATTACTATTATGATATTTACTAATCAATATAACAGGAATGTTTTTAGCGGCAATTTCTAAAGCATTTTCTTTTCTGTCATCTATAAATAGAGAAATATTTTTCTCAACTGCCAGAGGTGCTTTATTATGCTCATGGTATAGTTCATGGTAGGGAATTGCATTTTCTTTTAACCAATTTTCAGTCAGAGCGCGGTGTCTTTCATCTCTGGCTGTAATTAAAATTAAATTGTGTCCCTGTTCATATAGCTCGGTAAGTGTTTCTCTGGCCTTATCTACAGCTTTAACACTGCTGTATATTTCTTCTATCTTTTCCTGAATAAAATTGTTTAACTCCTGATCATTGATTGCAAAAGCTTTTCTAAGATCATAAGTATCTTTTTTTAAAGTTATTTCTCGATCAAAGAACTCATTCATTTTCTGCTGCCAGATACTGTTATGATCTGGACCTTCATCTGTTAAAACACCATCAATATCTATGCCAAAATTGTATTTCATTTTTACAAACACCTCATATAATAAGATTTTATCTTTAGATAATATTATCATTTTTTTTTATATATGTCCAGATATGAAAATAGAGTAAGCTTTATTCTGCTTTATTTTCACTAAAATATCAAGTAAAATGATAATAAGTAATATAATTTGTAGGAGGTTAATAAATTGACAGCAAATATAAATAAAAAAGAAAAAGTTGAAGAATTAGTAGAATTATTTTCTGAGCATTATCCAGAACCAGGGACGGCTTTGAATTTTGAGACTCCCTTTGAACTGTTGATAGCTACAATTTTATCCGCTCAGACTACAGATATTCAGGTAAACAAAGTAACTAAAGACTTATTTAAAGAATATAATAGTCCTGAAAATATGCTGGAGCTGAGTCAAAAAGAATTGGAAAAAAAGATTAACAGTATTGGCCTTTATAGGAATAAGTCAAAATATATTCTAAAAACCTGCAGAATTTTAATTGAAGAATTTGGTGGTGAAGTTCCTCAAACACGAAAAGATCTTTTAAAATTAAGTGGTGTTGGCAGAAAAACAGCAAATGTAGTTCTGGCTAATGCTTTTTTTAAAGCTGCTTTTCCTGTTGATACTCATGTTTTTAGAGTTTCCAAACGTTTGGGTTTAAGCAGTGGAAAAAATGTTGAGCAGACTGAAAAGGAATTAACAGAATTAATTCCCAAAAAATACTGGATTGATTTTCACCACTGGTTAATTGACCACGGCAGAGCATTATGTAAGGCTCAAAATCCTGACTGCGAAAACTGTTTTGCCAGCGGACTCTGCAGGTATTATAAAAATATTAATTAAAATATACTTTGAGGGAGGAAGCAGAAATGAAAAAAATATTTGTTTTAGATACCAATGTATTACTGAATGATCCTAGTGCTATTTATAGTTTTGAGGATAATGATGTTATTATTCCCCTGGCTGTACTGGAAGAAATTGACAGTTTAAAAACTAAAAGTTCAGATTTAGGTTATAATGCTCGGGAAAGCTCAAGGATTTTAGAAGAGCTGAGAAACAATGGAAATCTGCATGATGGGGTGGAATTAGAGTCTGGTGGTATAGTCAAAATTGTAATCAATGGAGGTCTTGAGCTTCCACAGGGTCTGAGCTCCAGTAAGATGGATAACAGAATTATTTCTACTGCCATTCACCTCCAGGAAGAAAATTCAGACAAAAAAGTGATTATGATTTCTGATGACATTAATCTTCGCTTAATCTGTGACGCCTATGGCTTACAGGCAGAAGAACATGATTCGACCCGCTTAAAAGAGGAGGAAATTTATTCCGGAATTAAGGAGATCAGCTGCAGTTCTTCTTTAATTGATAAATTTTTTGAGGAAGAAAAATTACCTTTATCAGAATTAAATAAATTTGAAGGAACTTTATATGAAAATGAATTTGTACAGTTGACAGCAGATGATAAAAATAAAAACACAGCTCTGGCCAGATTTAGTGGTGACAATCTAGTTACTTTACGTTATAATAAAAGTCAGCCTGTAAAAATAAGGGCCAGAAACCGGGAGCAGCAGCTGGCATTTGAACTGCTGCTTGACGAAGAGATTCAGCTGGTTACATTATCCGGAAAAGCAGGAACAGGTAAAACTTTACTGGCAATTGCAGCCGGATTATCTAAGGTAGTAGACGAAAATTCTTATTCCAAACTTTTAGTGGCCAGACCAATACAGCCGATGGGTAAAGAAATGGGATTTTTGCCTGGAGATGTTGAAGACAAAATGGGACCCTGGATGCAGCCAATTTTTGATAACCTTGATTTTGTTGTTCACCGAAATAAAGATGCAAATTATGCTTACCAAAAGTTGAAAGACAAAGATTTAATTCAGATTGAACCACTAACTTATATTAGAGGTAGATCAGTACCGGATCAGTTTATTATAATTGATGAGGCTCAAAATCTCTCATTACATGAGGTTAAAACAATTGTAACAAGAGCCGGTGAAGGATCTAAATTAGTTTTTACAGGTGATCCGTTCCAGATTGATAATCCATATTTAAACTTTCATAAAAATGGTTTAAATTATCTGGCTCATAAATTTCATGAGCAAAAAATTGCCGGCCATGTAATGTTAAAAGAAGGAGAAAGATCAGAACTTGCTGAGATTGCTAGTGATCTTCTTTAAAATACAGGAGTTGTATTAAATGAAAAAAGTTTTTAGGTTGATTATAATCTCTGCTCTTTTATTGGGAATTTTTATTCCGCTGATGGATCATTATTATAATCAGAGTAAGCCTTCAAGTGTAACTATGGCCCAGAAGAGCAGAGATAGAACTATCAGGGAACTATTTAAATTAGCCGAGGAATCTTTTTATGAGGGGAATTATAATTCTGCTGAAGAATATTACAGGCAGGTTATTGAACTGGCCCCTTATAATTTAGAAAGTAGAAGAAATCTGGCTGTTATTTATAATGATCAAAATGATTTAAAATCCGAAAATGAGATTCTGCTGCAGACTGCTATCTTGAGCGGTGAAAATCAGGATTATCTAAATCTTGCTGTTAATTTTTATGAAATAGATAATAATTTAGCTTCAAATTTCATTCTAGAAAATAAAATTGATGAGGCTGAGGCTGAAGATGTTGATTTTCTTTTTCAAAAATTATATTATCTAATCAAAAACCATTTAGAATTAGAAAATTATCAGGCTGCAGAAGAATATTTAATGGAAATAACTAGTTTAGAGTTAAATAAGGCAGAGGTTTATCTGCTGAGTGCTGAATTAAATAAGAAAAAGGGAAATTTTATGCAGGCCTTTCAAAATTATCAGAAGTCCTATCAGGCGCAGAGGAGTCAGAGTTATTTATTTAAAGATATGGCTCAGATGCTGGAAAAGGCCGAAGAAGAGAGACGGGCATATAATTACTGGCAGAACACACTGGACTATGGCTGGTTTGAAAAACTTGCCTATCAGAGAATTAAATATTATCAGGATAAATATCCAGAGCTCAAAGCTGAAGAAATTGAAGAAAATGATCCTGAAGAAATTAATCCCTTTACTTTAAAGGCTTCCTGGCAGGAGATAGAAAAGCTGCCTACAGAAAAAGATATTCAAAGTTTAAGAATTGGTCTGCAGGAAAACAATGAGCATTTATTATTTCAGTATTCAGATCCTTTTTCAATAATTTATGATGGTATAATTTTATTTAGAGGAGATGCTAAAAAAAATTATATGATTGAAGTTGAAGGAAATGATATTTATATTAAGACTGAGGAAGAAAAAGTAAAATTGGGCAGCTCTGACCTGGAATATCAGATTTACAGCAGTCATGAAAATTCATCTTTTTATGTTTTTAATATTAATTATGGTCAGGGGTATTTCTGGCAGGGAAGTGGAAACAGGCAGTACAGAGGCAATATGATAATTAAAGGAGAGGGAGAAGAATTTACACTAATCAATCAGGTGGATTTAACCCCTTATTTGCTATCTGTGGTACCTTCAGAAATTTATGCCAGCTGGCCTATGGAGTCTTTAAAGGCTCAAGCTGTAGCAGCTAGAAGCTATACTCTGAGTAATTTAGGAAGACACAGCAGTGATGGCTATGATCTCTGTTCCAGTGTTCACTGTGCAGCCTATAATGGGATTACAAGCGAACATCCACGAACTACTGAGGCTGTTTTATCGACTCAGGGTGAAAGCGCGGTCTTTGAAGGCAAAATTATTGAGGCTGTATTCAGCAGCAACAGCGGTGGTTTGACTGAACGCAGTGACCAGATCTGGTCTGCTGATTTACCATACCTTAGGGGTTCCAATCAGATGAAGAAAGATAATTATAATTTTCCCCTTGCTCCTGTTGAATTACAGGAATGGCTTTCATCCATTCCGGAATCTTATTCTAAAGATTATGGCAACAGTAATTATCGCTGGCAGCTTAGAGTTCCGGCAGATGTAATTGAATATAGAAGTGGTCTCAAAAAAATCAATAAAATTGAAGTTAATAAACGGTCTCAGGGTGGAACAATTACTTCTCTGATTATTTATGGAGAGCTGGAAGAAAAGACTTATAATGTATCTCAGATCAGAAGAGTTTTAGGTGGATTAAAGAGCAGCCGTTTTTCTTTTGACAGCCATTATGATCAAGATGGATATCTAAAAGAGATTTATGTATATGGTTCAGGTTGGGGACACAACCTTGGTCTTGATCAATCAGCTTCTGCAGGTATGGGAGCTGACGGCTGGAATTATAGAGAAATAATTAAACATTTCTATCCTGGGGTAGAAATTGAAAAAATTAATTAGCCCTGTTCTTTAAGGGCTTTTTTTTTGATTGTAGTAAATAAATATATATAAAGGAGATAAATAATGGATACTAAAAAAATTACAACAACTTCAGTTTTAGCAGCATTTGCTTTAGTTTTGATGCTGATTGTTCGTTTTCCGATGTTTTTACCATTTTTAATTTATGAACCAGGTGATATTCCAATTTTAATTATTTCATTTTTGTTTGGTCCTGGAGCAGCAGTTGGAGCAACTTTTATTTTATCAATACTGATGGCTGTTTTTACAGGGCTGGGAGGTCCATTTGGTGCTTTTATGCATTTTTTAGCTACTGGAGTTTTTGCAGGAACTGCAGGATATTTTTACAAACAGCATCATAATAAACTTGGTGCAGTAAAAGGCCTGGCGATTGGTTCTATTGCAATGACTGTCGTTATGGCAGGAGCAAATTTGTTTTTTAATCCAATTTTTTATGGTATACCCAGAGAACAGGTTCTGCAGATGATGCTGCCGGGTATTTTACCCTTTAATTTAACTAAAGCTGTTATCAATTCAATTATTACTATTTTAGTTTATAAGAAACTTGCTAACTTTTTAACAAGAAAGAGTTTACTAAAAAGTAAGCAAATTGTAGAATAAGTTTGACAAACACCCCTTTACTGAGATAAAATTTTTATGAGAGGAGTTGTTTTTTTGCAAATTACATTTTTAGGAACGGGAACCTCTCATGGGGTACCTGTAATTGCCTGTGATTGTGAAGTCTGTCAATCTGACAATCCAAAAAATAAAAGAATGCGTACTTCAATTCATATTAAAAGTAAAGAATATAATCTATTAATAGATACTCCACCTGAAATGAGGCTGGAGTTGATTAATAATAATATAAAAAATGTAGATTCAGTTTTAATGACTCATGCTCATGCTGATCATATTATGGGTTTTGATGATATTAGAGCTTTAAACTGGTTTCAGGGTAAAGAGATGCCTGTTTATGCTGATAAAAAAACTTTAAAGCAGATAAAAAGAGTTTTCCCCTATATCTTTTCAGAGGATAATCCAGTTGGAGGCATACCACAGGTTATATTAAAGGAGATAGAAAAACAATTTATCTTTAAGGATCTTGAAATTAAAGCTGTGCCAATTTATCATGGTGATAATCAGATTTTAGCTTATAGAATAAATAACTTTGCCTATTTAACAGACTGCAGTAAAATTCCCGAAAGCTCTATGAAACTTTTAAATGGAATTGAATATGCAGCTGTTGATGCTCTTCGTTTTGAAGAACATCCTACCCATATGTCTGTTGATCAGGCAGTAGAGCTAATAGATAAATTGAATTTAAAACACGGCTATTTAACCCATATTTCTCACAGGTTAGATCATCAAAAATTAATTGATTATTTACCTGAACATGTAAGCCCCGCTTATGATGGATTGGTTATAGATGTTTAATTTTAGGGTTAATTTAAAAATATCAGGCCATATAAAGCTGTAAATTTAGAAAAATAAAAACTAATTAAAAATTAAAATAGGTGATGAAATTGAATATAGTACTTGTTGAGCCAGAAATCCCACAGAATACCGGTAATATAGCCAGGACCTGTGCTGTAACTGATTCCAGGCTGCATTTAGTTCGTCCACTTGGCTTTTCAACCTCAGATAAGTATTTAAAAAGAGCGGGTCTTGATTACTGGGACAAATTAGATATAAATTATTATGATAATTTGGATCATTTTTTTGAAGTAAATCAAGGTGGACGCTTTTTTTATGCAACTACAAAAGCAGCAAAATCGTATGCTGATTTTGAATATCAAGCAGATGATTATTTTTTATTCGGTAAAGAAACTGCAGGTCTGCCTGAAGAATTATTAGGAAAAAATTTAGATAAATGTATTAGAATTCCAATGAAAGATAATTTGAGATCTTTGAATCTTTCTAACTCAGTTTCCATAATTATATATGAGGCCCTGAGACAGAATAATTTTATAAATTTAAACAAAAAAGGGAAATATAAAAAGGAAATTTGAGTTTTATCTTGAAATATATTATAGTAGAGTAAAAAGGAAGGAGGGGAGAAATGGAAAGAAATAAATTTTTTAGTACGCTAATAATTTTATTAGTTTTTCTTTTGTCAATAACTATTAGTGTTTCTGCTTTTCAGGTTAAATTAAATGACCGGGGCAGAGATGTAATTGAAGTTCAAAAATATTTAGAAGTTCTGGGTTATGATGTATCAACTGATGGTATATTTGGAAAAGGAACTGAAGATGCAGTTAAAGATTTTCAGGAAAGCAATGATCTTGAAGCTGATGGTATTGTAGGTGGTAAAACTCATGAGATTTTAGAAAAAATGATTTCTGAGAAAGTATCTTATGAGCTCTATGTAGTGGATAATGGAGATACTCTGTCAGGAATTGCTGGGTCACGAGAAGTTACTGTAGAAGAAATAATGGACTTTAATAATTTAAGTTCAAGAAAACTCAAGCCCGGTCAGGATCTAAAAATTCCAAGAGAAGATATTATTACTGCTGAATCTGATTCTGAAAACCAGGACGAAAAAAGTGATAAAAAATCTGAAGAAGAAAATGCACAGATATATTATACAGTTCGTCAGGGGGATACTTTATCCACAATTGCAGCCCGCAGAAATTTACCTGTGGAAGCAATTATGGATGAAAACAATTTGGATTCAGAAGTTATTAAAGCTGGTCAGGAAATTGTGCTTCCTATCAAAGATTTTAAAGAAAAAAACAAGTCAAATTCTGAAAATAATAAAGAAGAAAACACAGGCGGTTCAAAGAAATCGAGAGACAATGAGTCTTCCTCTAAAGAAATTGTACATGAAGTTCAGCAGGGAGATGCTTTGAGTAAAATAGCCAGAATGTATGGCACTGATACAGAGACAATTCGTGAAAATAACAATTTGAACGGTGATAGAATTTTTGCAGGAGATGAACTGGTAATTAATGATTATGAAAGAGGACCATTTTCATTGAGCAAAAATTCACTGAACTGGCCCGTTAATGGAAGAGTTAGCTCCGGTTTTGGCTGGAGGACTCATCCGGTTAAGAAGACAAGATTATTTCATAATGGTATAGATATTGCAGTCCCTAACGGAACAGCTGTTAGAGCAGCGGCTTCTGGAGAGGTAGTACATAGTGGCTGGATGAATGGTTTTGGTTATACTGTTATTATCGAACATGGACGAGGTGTTGAGACGCTTTATGCCCATAATTCCAGAACTACTGTTTCTAAAGGCTCAACGGTTAATAAGGGTCAAAAAATTGCTTTATCAGGTAATACTGGTTTAAGTACCGGCCCCCATCTACATTTTGGAGTTTTAAGAAATGAGGAACCGCTTAATCCCAGAGATTATTTAAAATAAAACTAAATTTGGATTTAAAGGCAGACTATAAAAAGGTCTGCCTTTTAAAATTTTTTTGCCTTTTTCTTGACAACTCTATCTATTGTTGATATTATAAAAAGCGTTGCAAGAGAAATGGGCCATTAGCTCAGTTGGCAGAGCACCTGACTTTTAATCAGGTTGTCGGAGGTTCGAATCCTCCATGGCTCACCATTTATAGCGCGGGGTAGAGCAGTCTGGTAGCTCGTCAGGCTCATAACCTGGAGGTCATCGGTTCGAATCCGGTCCCCGCAACCATTTATTATATAATTACATATTCGGTGGGATAGCTCAGTCGGTAGAGCAGTGGATTGAAAATCCACGTGTCGACAGTTCGATTCTGTCTCCCACCACCATTTTTTAAAATATTAAAGCCAGGCTGCTGCCTGGCTTCTTTTTTAGATATTTATTTTTGTAATTGTTGTCAATATAACTTTATTAAGACAGCTAATTATTCTTCAAAGACAGTATCAGCAGAGTCCATTAATTCTTCTGGTACTTCTAAACCAATTTTATCAGCAGAACTTTTATTGATATAAAGTTTTAATTCTTCTGAGGACTCAACAGACATCTCAGAAGGATCAGCACCATTTAAAATTTTAGCAGCCATGGAGCCTGTTTGTTTTCCAAGCTGATAATAATCAATTCCTAGAGTAGCAATTGCTCCCTGTTCAACTGAATTGTTTTCAGAAGCAAATACAGGAATATTATTATTATATGCATTCTGCAGTACAGTTGGCATAGCTGAAACTATAATATTATCTGTGGGAACATAAATTGCATCTACATTATCAACAAGTGAGGATACTGCCAGACTAACTTCACTGCTGTTGCTGACTGTTGCTTCTTCTATTTCAAGCTCCATTTCCTCAGCTTTTTCTTTAGCTAGTTCAACCTGTACAGTCGAATTAACTTCTCCCGGGTTATATAAAACACCTAAAGTTTTTATTTCAGGTAAAAATTGTTCTATTAATTCAATCTGCTTTGCTACAGGATTCATATCTGTAGTTCCAGTAATATTTGCTCCTGGGTTTTCCATACTCTCTACTATTCCTGCTTCCACCGGATCTGTAACTGCAGTGATTAAGACTGGAATATCAGAGATAATATTTGCAGCAGTTTGAGCAGAAGGTGTGGCAATTGCCAGTATTAAATCAGGACTATTCTGCTTAAATCTCTGAGCTATAGTTTGGGCAGTAGAAAATTCAGCCTGAGCATTTTGTGTATCAATTTTCAAATTTTCATCTTCAACAAATCCCTCTTCAGCAAGCTGATCAATAAATCCCTCGCGTGCAAGATCTAAAGAAGGATGTTCCACAAATTGGGAAATCCCTATTTCATATTCCTCTGCCCCCAGATTAAAGGTAAATAAAAAAACCAGGCTTAAGACTAAAAAAAGTAAATAATTTTCCCTTAATATTTTTTTCATACTTATCCCTTCTCCCTTCTTTTAATTAATTACTTATTCTAATTATATAATTATTTACTTTAGGCTGTCAATTTTGAAATTTTTATGAACTTTTAAAAAGAGCCTATGATTATAGAAAAAAATATAGTAGACTATAATTGTAATAGAAATTGTAATAGAAAATCTTTGAAAATAAAGTTTATGATCATTTAAATTCAATATTCAATACCTTTTAGTGAGGATGAGCAGAATGATTTTTAATTCAATGCAGTTTTTAATCTTTTTTACTGTTGTAATTTCATTTTATTTTTTGATTAACTCCAAATACAGATGGATACTTTTATTAGCTGCCAGTTATTACTTTTATATGAGCTGGAATCCGGCTTATATATTATTAATTATTCTTTCTACAGTTGTTGACTATTTTGCTTCTTTGAAAATGGATCAACAGCAGAAAAAGAAGGATAGAAAGAAATATTTAGTTTTAAGTCTTTTGGTCAATTTAGGTCTTTTGTTTTTCTTTAAATATTATGGATTTTTTAATAATTCATTTTCATCAGTAGTCAGGGCCTTTAACATGAATTTAGGACTGCCTAATTTTGACCTGCTGCTGCCTGTGGGAATTTCTTTTTATACATTTCAGACTTTAAGTTATACAATTGATGTTTATCGTGGAGATAAAAAAGCCGAAAAACATTTTGGTATTTTTGCTTTATATGTTTCCTTTTTCCCACAGTTAGTTGCCGGACCAATTGAGCGCTCAACCAGACTGCTGCCGCAGTTTAAAAAGAAAATTGATTTTGATTCTGCCAGAGTTGCTTCAGGTCTGCAGTTGATGCTCTGGGGATTTTTCAAAAAGGTAGTGGTTGCTGACCGCCTGGCTCTTTATGTTAATGGTGTTTATAATAATCTGGAGGGCTTAGAAGGCCTTACTTTAATTTTAGCTACAGTATTTTTTGCTTTTCAGATTTACTGTGATTTTTCCGGTTATTCCAGTATTGCAATTGGAGCAGCCAGGGTAATGGGTTTTGATTTAATGACAAACTTTAGAAGACCTTATTTTGCAAAATCTATTCCCGAGTTCTGGCGCCGCTGGCATATATCTCTTTCAACCTGGTTTAAAGATTATTTATATATACCACTTGGAGGTAATAGAGTTACAAAGATTAGATACTATTTTAACCTTTTTTTCACCTTTTTAGTCAGTGGACTCTGGCATGGTGCGGCCTGGACTTTTGTTATCTGGGGTGGATTACACGGTCTTTACCAGATTATTAGTATTTTAACTTCGGATTTACGAGAAAATATTAAAGAAAAAATTGGGATTAATAAATTACCTACACTTAATAAATTGTGGCAGGTTACCGTAACCTTTACGCTGGTTAATTTTGGCTGGATATTTTTTAGAGCAAATTCTCTAACAGATGCAGTCTATGTAGTAAACAACTTATTTTCTTCTCTGGGAACTCAGCTCAGCAGCTGGACAAATTTAAAAGCAGCTGTAGTAGGTTATGGTTTAAATCAGTATGAACTTATACTTGCTTTTGCAACAATCATGATCATGGAAACAGTGCATTTAATGCAGCGTAAAGGAAGTGTGAGAGAGTTCTTAAATCAAAAGCCTGCAGTTTTTCGTTGGGCAGCATATTATGGCCTAATAATTTTAATTTTAGGATTTGGAGTTTATGGAGAAGCAGAATTTATCTATTTTCAATTCTAGAAGATTGGAGAGTCTATAATGCAGAATTTTATAAAAAAAGGAATAATCTTTTTAATTCCACTGCTTTTATTTATTGTACTTACAAATTATTTTGTAGATCCAGCAAATCTTTTCAGCAGTGAATTTGAAGAAGAAATGGCAGAAATATTAGTTAATGAAAAAAATGCTGCCGGAGTTTATAATTATGATGAAAGAATTTTCCAGAAAGAATATATTCAAAAGCTAGAAGATAAAAATGAGGCCGCTGTTTTGGGCTCCAGCCGGGCTCTGCAGATCAGGGAAGAGATGATTGAAGCTGAAAGCTTTTTTAATCATGGTGTATCAGGTGCAGTTTTAGAAGATTATATTGCTATAACTGAAATTTATAGAGAGAATGAAAAAATGCCTGATAAAATAATTATGGGAGTAAATCCCTGGATTTTTAACAGATATAATATAGAAGAGCGCTGGCGCAGTATAGAAGAATACTATTATTCTTTTTTTGATGAAGATTATAATGATGACGAATCCCTGATGGAAGAAAATTTTGGGCGGAATTATATGCAGCTTTTTTCAGCCACCTATTTTCAGGCTTCTTTTGAGACTTTAATTAAAGGGCAGGCTTTTATGGATATTCAGCAAACAGAGGAAGAATCACTGGATGTACCTGTTAAGCTTGCAGATGGAAGTCTTATCTATCAGCGGCCGCGAAAAAATATAAGTCCAGAAGATGCAGAAATTGAAGCCCAAAATTATATCAGAAATGGAGTTTATTCTTTAGAAAATTATAATGAAATTGACAGTGAAGATAGACGTCAATTTCAGGAATTAATAAAATATTTTCTTGAGCGGGATGTGGAGTTAATTTTTTATCTTCCCCCCTATCATCCCCTTGTTTTTGATTATTTAGAGGAAAATGAAAGATATCATATAATATTTGAGGTTGAAAAATACATTAGAGATTTTGCTTCTAAAAATGATATTAAAGTAGTTGGAGATTATGATCCGGCTGAATTGGATCTGGATAAAAATGATTTCCATGATGGTATGCATCCAAAAGAATCGGTGATGGCTGAATTATTTAGAGATGTATAATAATTATTTTTTAAAGAACAGCTTTGATTTTATAGCTAATTTGTATATAATGAGATAAGTAAAGAAAAAATATAAATTTGGGGTGTTAACTGTGGAAAAAAATCCAGAAATAACTATCAAAATGGAAAATGGAGAAGAAATTAGAGTAGAATTGTATCCTGATAAAGCGCCAAATACTGTCAGAAATTTTATAGAACTGGCTGAAGATGGCTATTATGATGGACTTAAGTTTCACCGTGTAATTAAAGGCTTTATGGTTCAGGGCGGCTGTCCTGAAGGTACAGGTATGGGTAATCCCGGTTATTCAATTAAAGGTGAGTTTTCTGCCAATGGTTTTGATAATGATTTAAGCCACAAAAGAGGGGTTATCTCTATGGCCAGAAGTTCAGCACCTGATTCTGCAGGCTCACAATTTTTTATAGTTCATCAGGATGCTGCTCATCTGGACGGCAAGTATGCTGCATTTGGCGAAGTTATTGAAGGGATGGAAGTTGTCGACCAAATTGCTGAAGTAGATACTGGAGCCAGAGATATGCCGCGTGAAGATCAGATAATGGAATCAGTTAAAGTAGAAACTTTTGGTGAAGAATATGCAGAGGCTGAGAAAATTTAACTAAATTAAATAATATAAGAAACTAAGTAGGCTGGCAGCTAACTCTGTCAGCTTTTTTATGTCTAAAAAAAATAAATTTATCACAAATAAATAAAATAATAAATTATGTTGATATTTTTAAACATATGTGATATTATTTAACTAAAGTGAAGAAGGTGAAGATTATTAGTGATCTATTTGGAGAAAAATATTTTTATAAACATGATTTAGTTGTAAGAGTTGCCTGGAAATATTATAAAGAAGAATTAAATCAAAAAGAAATTGCGGATATTTTTGATATCTCTAGATTTAAAGTAATGGATTTACTTTCTGAAGCTAAAGAGGAAGGTATTGTTCAGATTAAGATTAATAGTCCAATATTTAACTGTTTAAGTTTAGAAGAAAAGATAAAAAAGGAATTTTCTCTCAAAGATGCTTTCGTTGTACCTACTCCGAAAGATAAAGGCAAAATTTTAGAAGCAATAGCTTATGCAGGTGCTGATTATTTAGAAAATACAATTAAATCAGGAGATCTAATTGGAACTGCCTGGGGAAGAACACTTTTTCAACTTAGTCAGAAATTTACTGTTAAAAGAAACAAATATCAAAATGTTTCATTCATCTTAATGCTTGGGGGGCTGGCTGGAGAAAATATAATTAGTTTAAATCCATATGATGTAGCGAAAACTCTTGCTGATAAGGTTGGAGGTAACTGTTATTATATATTTGCTCCTGCAAAAGTCGACAGTCTTCAGGCAAAAAAATTTTTTATCAAAGATAAAAGAGTTTCCTCTGCCTTAAAAAAAGCGAAATCTGTTAATAAAGCTCTGGTTGGTATCGGCCAGACAACTGATGAAGCAACATTAATAAAGACTGATTTTATTACTAGAAAAGAAATGGACTGTTTAGTAGAAAAAGGGGCAGTTGGAGATATAGTTGGTAGATATTATGATATAAATGGTAATCTTATTGGCAGTAAAGTTGATGATATGATTGTTGGTTTAGATTTAAAAGAGATTGCCGAAATTGATGAAGTAATAGCATTTGCTGGGGGAGAGAAGAAAGTTAAACCAATTTTAGGTGCTTTAAATGGTGGTTTTATTAATTCTTTAATAACTGATGAAGAATGCGCAAAATCTATACTAAAATTAAAGAAAAAAATATAATTATTTTTGATGATAATTTTCGCAATATTAAAATAAATAAAAAAGGGGGGACAGCAGTTAATAGTCTTTGCTTGAGGTCTTGGTTGGTAATCTTCTTTCAATTTCATTATTTAATTCAAAATTAGGGAGTGATATTAATGAAAAAGTTTATTAATGATGGAGATAATGTCGTTGAAGAAATGATAGAAGGTTTTGTTGCAGCTAATTCAGACCTTATAGAACGTAAAAAAGAGAGAGTTTTAGTTCAAAAAGGAGCCCCGTTTGCTGATAAAGTTGGATTGGTAACTGGAGGTGGCTCAGGACATCAACCAGCTCTGATTGGATATCTTGGAGAAGCTATGTTTGATGCAATAGCAGTTGGAGATATTTTTGCCTCTCCTGGTGTTGAAGCATGTTATGACGCCATCAAAGCTGCAGATTCCGGAAAAGGAGTTTTAGTTACCATTGGTAATTATTCCGGAGATAAAATGAATTTTAGTATGGCTATAGATAAATTGCGGGAAGAAGGCCATGATGTTGAACTGCTTATTGTAAATGATGATGTTGCTTCCTCTGATGATATGGATAACAGACGTGGAATTGCAGGAGAAATAGTTCTTTGGAAAGTGGTAGGTGCTATGGCAGAAAATGGAGCCAGTTTAGAAGAAATGAAAAAAGTAGGAGAAGATGTTATTTTTAAAAGCCGTAGTGCTGGTGTTGCTCATACCCCATGTATTATGCCTTCTACTGGAGAAAAGAGTTTTGAAATCGGAGATAATGAAATGGAAATAGGAGTAGGCCATCATGGTGAACCTGGAATAGAAAGAGTTGAAATGAAATCTGCTGATGAAACAACTGATATAATAATGGATATGATTTTAGACGATTATGATTTTAAAGAAGGAGATGATGTACTGGTAATCATTAATGGTCTCGGCTCAACCTCATTATTAGAAATGGATATAATATTTAGACGTGTAAAACAGATTTTAGATAAGAAAAATATCAATATCTATGAAAATTGGATTGGCAATTTCTTTACTTCAATGGAAATGGGAGGATTTTCAATTACTTTAACTCAGTTAGACAAACACAGTAAAGAAATGATCAACCAGGATGTAAATGCAGTTCAATTCCCTCTTCCTTAAAATAATAGAAAACAAATGAAATCAATATTAATTTTTGATCTCTTCTAGTTTTCTAAAGGAGTGAAAAATATGGCTGAAAATATTTCTGTTGAAAAAATAAAAAAAGCTTTAATTAAAGTTGCAGATAAATTAAAAGAGGAACGAAGATATTTCAATAAATTAGATGCTCCGATTGGTGATTCTGATCATGGTGATAGTGTAAGTAAAGCATTTCAGAAAATAAAAGAGATAATTGTTGACTCTGAAGCTGATATAGGAAAACTTTTAAAAGATGCTGGATTTTCAATATCCTCCCTGGGTGGAGGAGCAATGGGACCTTTATACGGAACAGCATTTATGGAAGCAGGCAGAGCAGTCAGTGGTAAGAGCTCAATAACTTATCAAGAACTTGTAGACATGTGGCTTAATTTTGCAGAAGGAATTCAAAAAAGAGGTGAAGTTAAGCTTGGTGATAAAACAATGTATGATACAATTAAGCCGGCAGTTGATGAATTAGAAAAAGCTTATAAAAATGAGAAGGATTTGGAAGAAGCAGCAAAACTCACTATTGAAGCAGCAGAAGAAGGCATGAATTCTACCAAAAATATGCTGTCAAAAAAAGGTCGCTCAAGCAGATTAGGGAAAAGGACTAAAGGACATCTTGATCCAGGGGCAGCATCAATGTATACAATTATTTCTACTTTCTTTAAAGAAATAATAAATTAATAACAAGACAGGGAGGATCAACTCCTTCCTGTTAATAAGTTAATATTTTACGATGTTAGTTTTAAAGTAAAAACTAATTATTTGTAAGTAGGAGCTGATGTTAATGAGGAGAATGAATAGAATATTTTCAGATGATGGCAAAGCTGTTATTATAGCTATGGATCACGGGATAATGTTTGATGTACTGCCTGACTTTGAAAATCCAGCTGAGTTATTTAAAAAAATTATAGCTGGTGGAGCTGATGCAATTTTAACTACTTACGGATTGGCTAAAAATTACGAGGATACTTTAAAAGATATTCCACTGTTTATCAGAGCTGATGGCGGAAATACTGATTTTAATAGAGTTAAAGGTGGGAAACTTTTATATACAGTAAGTGATTGTTTAAAACTGGGAGCTGAAGGAATTACAGTTATGGGGTTTCCAGGCGAAGAAAATGAAAATAAGACTTTAGAAAATATAGCCCAACTTGCTTCAGAAACTGATGAATGGAATGTGCCATTAATGGCTGAGATGTTACCTGCTGGTTTCAGTGATAAATTAGAAAATAATTATGAAAATATTAAATTTGCAGTGAGATTAGGTGGAGAATTAGGTGCTGATATAATAAAGACTGCTTATACAGGTAATGTTAATGAATTTAAAAAAATAGTAAAAGGAAGTTTAGCACCAGTAGTTGTTTTAGGTGGAAGTAAACAGGACGATTATTTGGGAGTTTTGAAGAATATTGAAGAAGCAGTTTCTGCAGGTGCCAGTGGTGTTACTATTGGTAGAAATGTCTGGAAAAGTAAAGATCCAGAAAAAATGACCAGGGCTTTAGTAGATATTATTCACAATGATTATACAGCTGAAAGAGCAGTAGAAAAACAAAATCTGTAAAGGGTGAGAAACTGTGAATGATAATTTCAAAATAAAAGTACCATTTCTAAATGTCGGTGTGAAAGCCTATAAATATGGAAATGAACTTTTAGAAATTATTAAGCAGGTCGATGATTTAATTTTAAAATATGAAACTGATTTAATTTTAACTCCACAGGCGGCTGATATTAGATATCTAGCTGATAACACCAAAAATATAATTGTTTTTGCTCAGCATATTGATCCAATTCAGATTGGTAGAGGCCATGGTTCAATACTGGCAGAGGCAGTAAAAGAAGCTGGAGCAGATGGAGTTGTATTAAACCATGCTGAAAAGTCATTGAAATTAAATGATATATATAACACAGTAAAAAGGGCAGAAGAAATCGGACTTGCCACAATGATTTGTGTTGATAATGAAAAAGAAGCAGCTGCCGTAGCAAAATTTGAGCCAGATATTATTCTGGCTGAACCCAGTGATCTTATTGGTAGTGGTAGTAGTAGTGGAAAAGAATATGCAGAAAAAACAATTCATGCTGTAAAAAGTGAAAATGAAAATATAAAAGTTTTACAGGGAGCTGGAATTAACAGCAGCAGTGATGTTGAAAAATTTATAAAAGCAGGTGCTGAAGCAGTAGGAGCAGCAAGTGGAATCATGCTGGCAGAAGATCCGACAGCAAAGATTGAAGAATTATTAGCTGCCCTTCATGAAAGCTGGAATTCTTAAAAATTTATTAACCCCCCAAAAAAAGCTGGATTACCAGTAATTTTTGGGGGTTAATTTATTTTAATTTTTTTACAATCGTGATCTGATCAATTTTTTGATCTGTTCTTTATCGAGTTGAACAGGATTATTCTTATTGCCGGCCTTAGCAGCAATTTTATCTAAGTCATCTTCGCTAACTCCATACTCGCCCAGACGAGAAATATTTAATTTAGCAGTCCACTCTGCAAGAATATCGATTAATAAGTCACAGTAGCGGTTGATACTTTGAGGACTGTTAATATCCAGATTATTTTCACCTGAGAGAACCGCACCTGCTTTAGCATATTTCTTTAAATAAAAAATATTATTATTTTCTCTTAATAATCTAATATTTAATTTAACTGCTTCAGCTAATAAAGTACCGCAGACTATACCATGGGGGATATCAAAATATCCTCCAACTGCTGAAGCAAGTCCATGAACAATACCCAGACCAGCATTAGCCAGGGTAATACCTGAGATTAAAGAAGCATAAGCCATACCAGCTCTAACTTCTGGATCATCTCCTTTATCCACAGCTGCTGGAACTAGAGATTCCCCAGCATATTTAAGAGCCTTTAATGCTAATGAATCAGTTATAGGAGATGCTTTAGTTGATGTATAAGCACCTAATAACTGAGTAACTGCATCAAGTCCGCTAGCTGCAGTTATATCTGCCGGGCAGGAGATAGTTAGTTTAGGATCTAAAAGAGCAATATTGGGTATAAAATTATCATGGCGCAGTGATTTTTTAAAACCGTCTTCTCCAACTTTACTTAAAACAGCATTTTTAGTAGCTTCACTTCCGGTTCCAGAAGTAGTTGGTACAGCAATAAAAGGTATTTTATCCCCTGGATGTTCTTTTCCTGATCCCACAACTTCCAGATAATTGAGCACAGAATCTTCCTGGGTTAACATTGCTGAGATAGCTTTTCCGGTATCCATGACACTTCCTCCGCCAATTGCTGTAACAGAACTTATTCCTTTTCCCCGGTATTTGTCGACAATCTTATCAATTAAATTTGGAGAGGGTTCATCTGTTACTTTTACTGTAGAAAATGAAATGGAGTATTCCTTTAATTTCTGGCTTAGTTCATCAAAGCGGCCTGATTTATATAAGGAAGAACCCCCGGTCACAATTAAAGTTTTTTCTCCATAAGCAGCTATCAGTTCTGGCAGTTTTTTAAAACTGCCGTTCTCAAAAATTATTTTAGGGGTATTTGCAAAAGTAAAAGAA
>JBKHDA010000015.1:0-38240 GCA_046541575.1 Halanaerobium sp.
TTTTTATGATATTTACTCGGATGAAGAAAAAGCCGCTGATCCTGCTAAGGAAAATACCGGACTTTTCTTATTTCGGGGTAATCCGGGGGAAAAATTTGCTATTGTAAATGCCGGTGGGGGCTTTGTATATGTAGGAGCCATGCATGACAGTTTTCCACATGCTTTGGAATTATCGAAAAAGGGATATAATGTATTTGCCCTGATTTATAGGCCAGGAACCGAGACAGCCTCCGAAGATCTTGCAAGAGCGATTGCATTTATCCATGAACATGCGGATGCACTAGATATTGATCCGGTGGATTATTCCCTGTGGGGAGGTTCTGCAGGTGCACGAATGGCTGCCTGGCTTGGATCATATGGAACATCAGCTTTTGGAGAAGAGGAGTATCCGAGACCTGGAGCGGTAATTATGCAATATACAGGACTTACCGAGGTGAACGGAAGCGAACCGCCGACATATGCATGTGTGGGTACAAGTGATGGTATTGCAAGCTATCGTACAATGAAGGACCGTATTGATCGAATTAAGGCAAATGGTACAGAGGCAGAAATTGATATTTTTGATGGTCTACCGCATGGATTCGGACTTGGCGAAGGTACGGATGCAGAAGGATGGATAGATAATGCAGTCCAATTTTGGGAGGAACAGATAGACTGAGGAGGCAGAAATAATGAAAAAAAGATTTTTAAGCAGAAGTTGTCTTGAGGTATCGACAATTGGTTTGGGTTGTATGGGAATGAGTCATGGCTTTGGAGATGTGCCTGATAAAGGCGAAATGATTTCTTTGATCAGGAAAGCCGTTGACCTGGGAGTGACATTTTTTGATACTGCTGAAATTTATGGTCCCTATGAAAATGAGAAGTTAGTTGGTGAAGCTTTAAAGCCCTTCAGAGATCAGGTTGTTATAGCAACTAAATTTGGTATTCAACTGGAAGATGGAGAGCAGGTTCTGGACAGCAGTCCTGAACAAATCAGAAAATCAGTTGAAGGTTCATTAAAAAGACTGCAGGTTGATACGATAGATTTATATTATCAGCATCGGGTGGATACTGAAGTTCCAATTAAAGAAGTAGGGGATGAAAATGATTAATGTTGCTATTGTTGAAGTTGAAGAGGTTTATGCAGCAAAACTTCAAAATTAAAATTTAGATGTACTCAGCTATGAAGAAGCAATATTTTGCTTATGAAGTCACTTCATTAGATGTTTATATTATGTTATATTAGCTTCTAAGTATCTTAAACAAATTGTAAAGTGGATTAAATCATTCAGCTCCTAGTATTACTCTGGATTATATAGGAGTAAATCAGGATTTGATGGATGAATTAATTAGAGAATTTGAAATATAAGTTAAAGAAAGTATAAGGTATGTTAAGCTCTTATGCAGAAAGGGCTGAGAAGGAATAAGAATGGCTGTTTGAGGCCATATATTTATGGTTTACATTCATGTGCAGTCCGGTTAGAAACAGTTTTAAATAGCTTTTGTGTTAGC
Source organism: Halanaerobium sp. (assembly GCA_046541575.1). Taxonomy (GTDB): domain Bacteria; phylum Bacillota; class Halanaerobiia; order Halanaerobiales; family Halanaerobiaceae; genus Halanaerobium. Next base: position 1,492 of record JBKHDA010000015.1, read on the forward strand.
CCCGAAGTATATTGGCTGACAGGTCTTTTTTTTCTAATGCAGATGTATGCTATAATAGAGTTAGTAATACGCATTTGAGTATAATAAATTCAGTAGGAGGTCATTTATATGTCTAGAAAAATGGAGATAGAATATCCAGATACATTACCAGATTTGCTTCAAGAGAGCTCTGAAGTATTTGAAAGAGAAGCCAAAATGGCAATGGCTGTCAAATTATTTGAACTTAAGAGAATATCTTCCGGTATGGCGGCAGAAATGGTAGGTATGGATAGAGTCTCATTTCTGTTAGAATTACACAGGTATGGAGTAGAAATGATAAATATGGAGCCAGAAGAATTGGCTGCTGATGTTGAAAAAGCTTAAAAAAATTGCATATAAACAAAATGGTGCCCCCGGTAGGAGTCGAACCTACGCTCAAGGCTTCGGAGGCCTTTGCTCTATCCACTGAGCTACGGGGGCATTACTTAAATTATTTTAACAGACAGACCTGTCAATGTCAATAAGCTGAGCTGTTTAAAATTCTTAATTATAATATAAATTATTTTACAGCAGCTTAAAGTATTTAATGGTATAATTATCTCCACAATATAAAATTAAAGTAAGGAGATTAAATTATGAAAAATAATTGTGATAAAAATGAATAAACATCAGCATGAGCATGATCACTCTAATGTTAAAAATATAAAACTTGCCTTTTTTCTTAATTTATCTTTTACCTTTATTGAAATCATCGGTGGCTTCTTAACCAATAGTATGGCTATTTTGTCGGATGCTTTACATGATTTAGGGGATTCAATTTCCTTAGCAATGTCCTGGTATTTAGAAAATTATTCTCAAAAGGGAGCAGATAAGGAATTTAGTTATGGTTATGCCAGATTTTCTTTGCTTGGAGCACTAATTAACAGTATAGTTTTAATCCTGGGATCTATATTTATCTTAACCAGAGTTATTCCCAGAATTCTCACCCCTCAGGTTGTTCATCCTGAAGGGATGTTGTACCTTGCTATTTTAGGAATAATAGTTAATGGGATTGCAGTTTTTAAATTAAAAGGAGGCAGCTCTTTAAACAAAGATGTTGTCAGCTGGCATCTTTTAGAAGATGTACTGGGGTGGACAGCAGTTTTAATAGTAAGTATTATTTTGATTTATAAAGATATTCCAATTTTAGATCCATTACTTTCTCTATTTATCAACCTTTATATTCTGTATAATGTGATTTCTAAGTTAAAGAAAGTCCTGAATATTTTCCTGCAGAAAGTTCCCCAGGGTATTGAAATTGATGAACTACAGCAGAAAATAGTGAAAGAAACTCAGACGCTGGCAGCACATCATACTCATGTCTGGACTTTAGATGGAGAACAAAATTTTCTCAGCACACATGTGATTGTTCCAGAACAGATTTCCAAAAATGAGATAATTGAGCTCAAATCTAAGATAAAGAATCTGCTGGCAGCAGAAAAGATAGATCATGTAACTGTAGAAATTGAGTATGAAAATGAGCAGTGTGAGAATAAAAACTGTAATGCTTAAGCTGTCAAAATTCTTGACACAAATCTTTTAATATGGTAAAGTAATTAAAAATAGAATAATATCTTATCAAGAGTGGTGGAGGGATCTGGCCCTGAGAAACCCGGCAACCAGCAGTTATACTGCCCGGTGCTAAATCCAGCAGGTTAAACCTGGAAGATAAGTAGTTGTGAACCCCACTTCTACTTAGGAAGTGGATTTTTATTTTTCTATGTTATTTTTTCAACAATTGAAAGCGAGCAGTGAATAGAGATAAAAAATAAATTTAAAGCAGTAGAGAAGTTTAAGGAGGATATAAATGAAGATAAAAAATATTTTCGAAAAAAAGAATGTTGTTTTTTCACTTGAGGTTTTTCCACCCAGACCTGATGTGCCAATAGAAAATATTTATCAAACTTTAGAAGAATTAAAAGATATTGATCCGGATTACATCAGTGTAACTTATGGTGCTGGTGGAGGAGTTAGAAAAAATAGAACCTGTGAACTTTCTTCAATTATTAAAGAAAAATATGATGTAGAGGCACTTGCCCATTTAACCTGTATTAATTCAGATAAGGAGACCTTAAATAAAATTTTGGAGCGGCTGGAAGCCAAAAGTGTAGATAATATTCTTGCTTTAAGAGGAGATAAACCGGTAGATGGAGAAGTAATTGGTGATTATAATTATGCTTATCAGCTGGTTGAACATATTAAAAATCATAATGACTTTGGTGTAGCAGCAGCCTGTTATCCGGAAGGCCATTTAGAAACAGAAAATCTTAAACAGGATCTTGAATATTTAAAACAAAAGGTAGATAGTGGAGTTGATTATTTAATTTCACAGATGTTTTTTGATAACTCACTTTTTTATAAGTTTCGCAGCAGAGCTGAAAAAAAAGGAATAAATGTACCAATAGAAGCAGGGATTATGCCGGTGATTAATAAAAAACAGGTAGGAAGAATTATAGAATTATCTGATGCCTATTTCCCGGAAAAGTTTCAAAAGATACTGGATAAATATGAAGATAATCCTGAAGCTTTGAGAGATGCCGGGATCGCTTATGCAGTTGAGCAGATAGTTGATTTAATTTCCAGTGAGGTAGATGGAATTCACCTTTATACAATGAACAACCCTTATGTCGCTCGCAGAATTAAAGAAGCAGTTGGTTCTTTAATTACCCATATTAACGGCAAAAAGGCTGATTAAAATGGAATTAGAAATTGATAGAACAGAGGTTTTAAGATATTTACAGACTTCTAGGAATCTGGAAGATGAAAATATTAACCGGTTGATTTCAGAAACTACAGATGAGATTAAAAATATCATTAATTTTCGATATCTTTATCAAAAGTTTCCAATTGAATTAAATGAGAATGGAGTAGAGGTAAAAGGGACAACACTGACTTTAAAAGGAAAAAGTATAAAAAAACATTTAAGAAATTCAGAAGAAATTTATTTGATGGCTGCTACCCTGGGAGCTCAGGTTGATAAAAAAATTTCTTATTATGAAAAAGTTTCAATTACCAAATCTATGATTTTTGATGCCTGTGCCACCACAGCAATTGAAGCAGGTTGTGACCAGGTTGAGGAAGAAATAAAAAAAGAAGTTCTTGCAGCAGGAAATGAAGATATTACATTCCGCTATAGTCCTGGTTATGGAGACCTTGGAATAGATATTCAAAAAGAAATTTTACGAATTTTAAATGCACCCAAAAAAATTGGTTTAACTGCTTCAAAATATAATATGCTGATGCCAACAAAATCTGTAACTGCAGTAATCGGAGTTATTGCAGAAAAAAAAGAAGTAGATCAGGAAAGCAAAAATAACTTTGATTCTGACAGAAAAGATAATAATTTAGAAGAGAGAGATTTAGAATTTGAGGAAAGACACTGCAAAAACTGTCTCTTATATGAAGAGTGTGAGCTGAGAAGAAAGGGGATTTATTGTGGAGCTAAAGGATAAACTGGGTAAAGAAATAATCATTTTTGATGGGGCCATGGGAACAGTGCTGCAGCAGCGGGGATTAAAAGCCGGTGATGTGCCTGAAAAATTAAATATTGAAAAAAGCAGAGAAATTATTGATATTCATAAAAGTTATTTAAAAGCAGGGGCAGAAATTTTAACAACCAATACCTTTGGGGCAAATGCCTTAAAAATGGAAGAAATAGATTATTCTGTGGAAGAAGTCATTGCAGCTGGATTAGAAAATGCCAGGACAGCGGTAATGGAATCCGAGGTTGAAGCCTCAGTTGCCCTTGATATGGGACCTCTGGGGGAACTTTTAGAACCTATGGGCAGCCTGAGCTTTGATGAAGCTTATAATCTTTATCAGCAGCAGGTGCTGGTAGGAGTTGAATATGGTGCTGATTTAATACATATTGAAACAATTGCTGATCTATATGAAGCTCGAGCAGCAGTACTGGCGGCCAAAGAAAACTCCAATTTGCCCGTTTTTTGTACCCTAACCTTTGAAGAAGATGGGAGAACCTTTACCGGCTGCAGCATCCGCTCTATGATTTCAGTTTTAGAAGGTCTGGGAGTAGATGGAATTGGACTCAACTGTTCTCTTGGTCCGGAAAAGCTGGAGCCGCTGGTAGAAGAGGTACTTAAATATTCTAAAGTCCCGGTGATTCTGCAGGCAAATGCCGGTCTGCCGGTTGTGGAAGATGGTGAAACTGTATTTAAAATTTCTCCTGAGGAATATTATAAACCTTTAAGCCGCCTTTATAATAAAGGGCTGGCAGTTGTTGGCGGCTGCTGTGGTACAAATGAGGCTTTTATTTCGCTGATTGCTGATAATTTGAAAAACAAAAAAGTTAAAGAAAGAGAAATTACAGAAGAAAGCCTTGTCTGTTCTCCTTCCCAGCATGTTAAATTGGCTGGAGTTAATGTAGTTGGAGAAAGAATTAATCCAACTGGTAAGGCTGCATTTAAAGAAGCTTTAAGAAATGGCAACTTAGATTACATTCTGAAAGTAGCCGTTGAAGAGGTAGATGCCGGGGCGGATATTCTGGATGTTAACCTGGGGCTGCCTGATATAGATGAAATAGAGATGATGGTTAGGGTGATTAAAGAGCTGCAGGGAATTTTAGATATTCCGCTGCAGATTGATTCCAGTGATCCAGAGGTTATAGAAGAGGCTTTAAGATATTATAATGGAACTGCAATTGTTAATTCAGTTAATGGGGAGGCTGAAGTGCTGAATAAAACTCTGCCTTCAGTTAAAAAATATGGTGCTGCAGTGATCGGGTTGACCATGGATGATGAAGGTATACCGGATACTGCTGAAGGTCGTTTTGCAGTTGCCGAAAGAATTGTCAATAAAGCAGCTGAATATGGAATCAGCAGAGATAAAATTATTATTGATTGTCTAACTTTGACGGCCTCTGCTCAGCAGGAGGGTGTTAAAGAAACTTTAAAAGCACTTAAAATGGTCAAAGAAAAACTGGGAGTAAAAACCACTCTGGGAGTTTCCAATGTTTCTTTTGGACTGCCGGCAAGACCTATTTTAAATAGGACATTTTTATCTATGGCTCTTTATCAGGGCTTAAATCTGCCAATTATAGATCCTAATGATATTGAGATGATGTCAGCTGTTAAGGCTGCAGCTGTTTTAAATAATATTGATCAGGGTGCAGCTCAATATATCGAATTTATGTCTGAAGCGGAAAATGAATCAGAGTCATCTGAGCAGAAAAAAGAGCAGAGTCAGGAAAGTAATCTGCAGACAGTAATTGTTAAGGGGTTAAAAAGTGAAGCTGAACGTTTAACTAAGGCTATATTAAAGGAAAAAGAAGCTTTAGAAGTTGTTAATCAATATCTGATACCTGCTCTTGATATTGTGGGTGAGCGCTATGAAAAAGGGAAAATTTTCTTACCACAGCTGGTGCAGTCAGCAGAAACAGTTAAGGAAGCATTTACTGTTTTAAAAGAAGAGATGGCCCGCACAGGTGGTAGAGATATTTCTAAAGGTAAAATCGTAATGGCAACTGTTAAAGGTGATGTCCATGATATTGGTAAAAATATAGTTAAAACAGTACTGGAAAACTACGGTTACCAGATTATTGATCTGGGGAGAAATGTAAATATCAAAGAAGTTGTTAAAGCTGTTGCAGAAAATGATATTAAGCTTTTAGGACTGAGTGCTTTAATGACCACCACTGTAAAAAATATGGAAAAAACAATCACAGCAGTACGAGAAGCTTCTCCAGAGACTAAAATTATGGTTGGGGGAGCTGTTTTAACAGCAGACTATGCAGATATGATAGAGGCTGATTTTTATGCTAGAGATGCTAAAGAAGCAGTGGAGATTGCCAGAAAAATATTTGTGGAATAGTTTTAGCAAAATAATATTAACTATTTATAATGCCTCCAATAATAAGAGCTGGAGGCATTAATTTTTATTCTATTTTTTCAATTGACTTCTGTTCCACAGCTAGTTCAGCATAATGTACAGCATGCTGTTTCAATTCTATAATTTTCTCTTTGGTTATGCTGCGCACCACTTTAGCTGGAATACCTAAAACCAGACTTCCGGGTGGAATAACAGTATTTTCTGGAACTACAGCACCAGCACCAATAATTGAACCTTCACCGATTTGAGCACCACTTAAAATTGTAGCATTCATTCCAATTAATGATTTACTACCAATTTTACAGGCATGGATAACAGCATTATGTCCAACAGTAACATAATCACCAATTTCAACTTCCTGATTTTGATCAACATGAACAGTAGAATTTTCCTGGATGTTAGAGTACTTACCTATTTTTATTTTAGCCAGGTCTGCTCTAACAACAGCGTTATACCAGATGCTGCTGTGCTCAGCAATTTCTACATTTCCTATTATTCTGCTGCCCGGGGCAATAAAAGTTTTTTCTTCAATTTTAGGTCTTTTATTTTTGAATTTATAAATCATTTTGGCTACCTCCATTTTTTTAATTCTATAATTAATTATTTCTATTAAAAAGATAAAACTCCTTTTTTAATGGGGTATTTAACTTGCAAGCACTGTCAAAATAATTTATAATTAAAGATGTATGAAATTAGAGGTGGAAATCATGTCAAAAAAAAGAGTGGCTATTTTTGGAGGGACTTTTGATCCCCCACATTTAGGACATTTTATTTTAGCTGAACAAATTAAAAATTGTTTTGAGCTTTCACAGATAATCTTTATGCCTTCAGGAAAGCCACCACACAAACAAGATGAAAATATTTCACCTGCAGAGGATAGACTTGAGATGATAAGTTTAGCTGTCGATAATAATCAATACTTTTCACTTTCAGATTGGGAAATTAATGAGGAAGGTTATTCATATACTGCTAAAACTTTGGCTCAGTTTGTTCCACAGCTTGATGCAGAAGAGGTCTTTTTTATTATAGGAGCAGATTCTTTAGCAGATATCTTTAAATGGAAAAACCCTGAATATTTATTGTCTGAAGGAAAATTTATAGTTTTTAATCGTCCGGGTTATGATTTTGAAGAAATTTTAAAGCAGGAAAGATATAAGGCTTATTTAAATAATATTTTGACTTATCAGGGTTTAAATATAGGAATTTCTTCTTCCTTGATTAGAAAAGAAGTAAGTAATGGTAATTCTATTCGCTATTTAACCTTAGATCAAATTGAACAGTATATAAAAGAAAATAATCTTTACAGGTGATTAAATGTCATTAAAAAAAGATGAACTGAATGATCTTGATATAGAAAAAATAAAAATAATATTAGGTAGAAAAAGATATCAGCATACAAAACTTGTACTCAAAGCAGCTTTGAGATTAGCTGAGAATATGGAGCTTAATCTTAAAAAAATAAAAAATGCTGCTTTATTACACGATATTGCAAAAAGCAAAAAAGAAGCAGAGCTTAAAGAAATTCTTAAAAATTCAAAGTGGGAGCCTGATCAGCTAGAATTAGAGATCACTCCAGTTCTGCATGCTCCGGCTGGAGCTGTAATTGCCGAAAATGAATTTGGAGTAAATGATTATGATGTTTTAGAAGCAATTCGGTATCACACCCTGGGTCATCCTGAAATGGGAAAAGTTGCCCAGGTCATATATGCAGCAGATTTTATTTCTGAAGATAGAGATTTTGCCGGTTTAAAAGAAATCAGACAGGAAATTGAAAGAGATTTTGAATCTGGATTATATTTAATTACAAATCATATTATTAAATATCAGCTTAAGCTGGATAATTATGTTCATCCATATTCAAATGATTTTCGCAATAAATTATTAAAAAGAAGTGATTAATAAATGCTAGAAAAATTAACTGACTGGAAATATATAGCTTTAGTTATATTTTTGGTAATCATTGGTATTGCTATACCGTTTGTCTGGAATACTGAATTAAGTCAGATTTCTTCCAGTGGGCCTTTTAAGGATAATAAAGTCAATATTCTGGCTGTGGGATATGATTCAGATATTAATGGAGCAGCCAGAGCAGATACTATCATTTTAATAAGTTTAAATGTAGAAAGCAGTGAGGCTTCAGTAGTATTTTTGCCTCGGGATACTTATATTGATTCAGATAAAAGAAATTTTTCAAAATTAAATTCCTCTCATGTTTATGGTGGAATAAAACTTACTCAGGAAACAATAGAAGAAATCTTAAATATTAATGTTGATTATTATGTAGAAACTGATTTTAAAGGGTTTGAAAAGATTATTGATCAGTTGGGCGGGGTTGATATTGATGTAGCTCAAGATTTAAATTATTCTGATAAAGCAGGTGGTTTAAAAATTAATATACCAGCAGGAAAACAGTCTTTAAACGGTAAAGAAGCCCTGCAGTATGTACGTTATCGTGACTCAAGAGGTGATATAGGTAGAATTGAAAGACAGCAGAAATTTGTCAATGCTGTTTTGAAAAAAGCACTTTCACCAACTATAGTTACTAAAATACCTGGAATTATTAAGGAAGTAAATAATGCAGTTAATACCAATGTACCAGTTCAGGATGTTACACCATTTTTAAATACAGCTAAAGAAATGGATCTAAACAAAATTGAAACACAGATGCTTCCCGGAAAACCTGAATATATTAATGGAGTCAGTTATTGGGTTCCTGATTATGAGGAAGCAGAAATAATGGTAGATAATTTAATTAGAAACAAATCATATATTCAAAATAAGGAATACCAGGTTACTGTGCTCAATGGAGTCGGAGAGTCTGGTGCTGCCTCGAAAACAGCAGATTTATTAGAAAAATATGGCTTTAAAATTTCTGATATAGATAATGCAGAGAATTATGAATATCAAAAATCTGTTGTAAAATATTATAGTGAAGAAGACAAAGATACAGCATCTCAAATTGCAGAATTATTGGGTGGGAAGACCGAATTCATTGAAGATGCTGAAGAAGATTTAAATAAAAATATTGAAGTTATAGTAGGAGCAGATTATGAGAGCTCTGTATAAGGGAGGAAGTTATTAATGTCAGATTTAGGTATTAAAGATATAGCTTTACTGGCTGCTGATGCAGCTGATGATAAAAAAGCAGAAGATATTGATATTTTAAATGTTCAGGGTTTAACTGTGATTGCAGACTATTTTGTGCTCTGCAGTGCCAATTCTGATCAGCAGGTTAGAGCTGTGGCAAGAGCTGTTGACGAAAAGCTGTCTGAAAAGGGTATTGAACCTAAGAAAATTGCTGGTATGGATGATGCCAGATGGGTACTAATGGATTATACTGATGTAATTGTTCATGTTTTCAAAAAAAGAGAAAGAGAATATTATGATCTGGAAAGACTCTGGTCAGATGCAGAAAAGATTCTGCGCCAGGAAGTTAAAGAAGAAGAGTAAACGTAGCTGAATTTAATCTTACTTTTAATTTAATAAATAGATAAAATTTTTAACTAAATGAGGAGAGTGAAGATCTTTGCAGGATTATTATCCGTTTCAAGAAGTAGAAAAAAAGTGGCTTAAAAATTGGGAAGATTCTAATTTACATAAAACTGGCGATGACCCGGATAAGGAAAATTATTATGTATTAGAAATGTTTCCATATCCATCCGGTAACTTACATATGGGTCATGTAAGAGTATATTCTATTGGTGATGTTATTGCCCGTTATAAAAGGATGAAGGGTTTTAATGTTTTACATCCAATGGGCTGGGACGCCTTTGGGCTGCCTGCAGAAAATGCAGCAATAAAACATGGGAATATTCATCCTAAGGAATGGACCTGGGAGAATATTGCTCATATGAAAGAACAAATGAAAGCTATGGGTTTAAGCTATGACTGGGATCGCGAAGTAACTACAGCAGCCGAGGATTATTATAAGTGGACTCAGTGGTTTTTTACTCAGATGTTTAATGATGATTTAGCTTATAAAAAGGAGTCTACTGTTAACTGGTGCCCAAGCTGTGAGACAGTGCTGGCCAATGAACAGGTTGTAAATGAATCCTGTGAGCGCTGTGGAACTGAAGTTGAACATCGCGACCTGGAACAGTGGTTCTTAAAAATAACTGATTATGCAGAAAGACTTTTAGATGACCACAAACTTTTAGATGGCTGGCCGGAAAAAGTAAAGACCATGCAGAAAAACTGGATCGGCCGCAGTGAGGGTACAAGGGTTAAATTTGAGCTGCCCAAACTGGATAAGGAATTAGAGGTCTTTACAACCAGACCTGATACACTTTTTGGAGCAACATATATGGTACTGGCCCCCGAGCATCCTTATGTTTCAGAATTAACAGCTGGAACTGAAAAAGAAGAAGAGATTAATAAATTTGTTAAACAAGTTAAAAAACAGAAAGAACAGGAAAGAACTTCTGCTGAAACTGAAAAGCTTGGTATCTTTACAGGTGCCTATGCAGAAAATCCTGTTAATGGAGAGAAAATACCTGTTTATATAGCAAATTACGTATTGATGGGCTATGGTACTGGTGCAATTATGGCAGTACCGGCTCATGATCAGCGTGACTTTGATTTTGCCCGCAAGTATAATATTGATATTAAAGCTGTAATCCAGCCTGAGGATCAGGAAGAAGAGCTTGTTGGCTCAGAAATGGAAGAAGCTTATGCTGGAGATGGATACTTAATTAATTCCGGTAAATATAATGGTCTAAATGTCGAGCAGGCCTTTAATCAGATGGCTGAAGACTTTGCTGAAGAAGGTTTTGTAGAAATAGAGACAAATTATCGTCTGCGTGACTGGTTAATTTCCCGTCAGCGCTACTGGGGAGCTCCTATTCCAATTGTTTACTGTGATCAATGTGGAGCAGTGGCAGTACCAGAGGAAGACCTGCCGGTTGAATTACCTCATGATGTAGAGTTTTCTCCAACTGGAGAATCACCACTTAAGAAGGTGGACAGTTTTGTTAATACAAGCTGTCCTGAATGTGGTGGACCAGCTAAAAGAGAAACAGATACCATGGATACCTTTGTTGATTCTTCCTGGTATTTTATGCGCTATGCAGATCCTAAAAATACAGAGTTACCCTTTACTAAAGAGAATTTAGATAACTGGTTCCCGGTTGATCAATATATAGGTGGAATTGAGCATGCAATTTTACATCTGCTGTATGCCCGTTTCTTTACCAAAGTAGTTCATGATATGGATCTAACAGATCATATTGAGCCTTTTACCAACTGGCTGGCACAGGGAATGGTGCTTAAAGATGGGGCTAAGATGTCTAAATCTAAAGGGAATGTAGTTGATCCTAAAGATATTTTAGATGAATACGGAGCAGATACTGCCCGCTTATTTATACTTTTTGCTTCACCACCAGAAAAAGATTTAGAGTGGAGTGATAAGGGTGTTGAAGGTGCTGATCGTTTCTTAAATCGTGTCTGGCGCTTTGTGACAGAAAATCTTGAACTGGTTAATAATTCAGAATTAGAGCTCGACTCTGAAAAGCTGGACAAAGATGCTAAGAAACTTTACCGAACAATGCATGCTACTATTAAGAAGGTTGGCGAAGATGTAGGAGAAAGATTGAATTTCAATACCGCAATCAGTGCTATTATGGAATTAACCAATGAGGTTTATTCTTACTTAAATGACCGTAATGCCGAAGAAACCAATGCTGCTTTAGTTAAAGAAGTAGCAGAAAGCATTGTTCTCCTTTTGGCTCCATTTGCTCCCTTTATTACAGAAGAACTCTGGGAGTATTTAGGCCATCAGGAAAATGTTCATGCTGCTCAGTGGCCTGAATTTAAAGAGGAAGCACTCAAAAAAGATGAGATTACAATTGTGATTCAGGTTAATGGTAAGGTGAGAGATAAGATTAATGTTGCTGCAGATGCTTCTGAAGAAGAAGTAAAAGACCAGGTTATGGAAGAAGAAAAAATTCAGTCTTATCTTGATGATGGAAATTTAGTTAAAACTATTTATATTCCTAAAAAGCTGGTAAACCTGGTTATTCAGTAAAAACTACCTGGGTCTGATCAATAAGGATTATGTTGAAATAAATCGAAAACAAAATATATAAATTGCACTCCTGACAGCTGAATTAAAATTTGGTTTTCAGGAGTTTCTTATTAATAATCATTACTTATAATCTTGATTAAATAACTAATATTTAACGAAAGCTGTTGACTTTGAAAATCGTTTTCAGTATAATAAACTTAGAGTATAAATAATATTAGATTTGATGAGTGTAGCTGTTATTACAAAGAATATAATAATATGATTTTCAAAAAGTGCAGGAGGTAAAAATTAATGACTCTAGTTGATATGAAGCATGGAAATAAATTTATCATAGATAAAATTGAGGATAAAGACACACGCCTACAGGCTTTGCGTTTTGGTATCAGTGAAGGTTCAGAAATAGAATGTGCTGGTTCAATGCCCGGAGGTCCTGTGATTTTAAAAAAGAATTTACAGGAAATTGCTATAGGGCGCAGAACTGCTGAAAAAATTAGTGTTAAGAAAAAAGGAATGATTTAATGAACGACTGCAGTCAAATTGATCTTGATAATGAACTGCAGGCTGATAAAAAGATAGTATTGGCTGGAAATCCCAATGTAGGCAAATCAATATTTTTTAATTATCTTACAGGTATTTATGTCAGTGTTTCTAATTATCCCGGGACTACCCTTGATATCAGCAGCGGCAAAATGGGAGATGCAGCTGTTTATGATACACCAGGAGTTTATGGAGTCGGTTCCATAAATGATGAGGAAAGAGTAGCCAGGGATTTTATTATGTCTGCAGATATAATAATAAATGTTGTCGATGCAAGTCATTTAGAGCGAGATTTGTTTTTAACTCAGCAGTTAATTGATCTGGATAAAAAAGTTATAGTTGCTCTTAATATGATGGATGAGGTAGAAAAAAATAATATTTCTATAGATTTGGAAGCTTTGGAAAATGAACTTGGAGTTCCTGTTATTCCTACAACAGCAGCTAAAAATAGAGGTTTAGATAAGCTTAAGCATTCAATTGACGAAGCCGTAAAAGGGAACAGCCTTTTTACCGATAATCCAGAACTGCAAAATCAATTAAATAAATTTAAGGCAGAAACTAAAGATACTGCAGATGCTTTAATGGTTTTAGAAGATGATGAAAATATTCGCTGTCAGTATCCCCAGTTAAAAGATGTTCCGGATTTAAGAGAAGAAATATATATTGCTCGCCGGCAGCGTGTTGATCAGATTACTGATCGTGTTTTAAGTTATGATCAAAATACGAGTCAGCTGGCCAGCGAAATTGGCTCTTATATGTTAAAACCGCTAACAGCTATCCCAATGCTTTTAGTACTTTTATATTTAATTTATCAATTTATTGGTGTCTTTGTAGCACAGACTGTAGTTGGAATTACCGAAGAATTAATTTTTGTTGAAAACTATGAACCTTTTATACGTGGAGTTATTAGCAGTACTATTGGCCTGGAAAACTTTTTTGGTCAGCTGCTGGCAGGAGACTATGGTATTTTAACTATGGCAGTAACCTATATTTTTGGACTGCTTTTACCACTGGTAGCAGGGTTTTATTTACTGCTTTCAATTCTTGAAGACTCCGGTTATTTGCCCAGGATTGCTGTCTTAATGGATCGTCTGCTGCAGAAAATTGGTCTTAATGGTAGAGCCATTATTCCCATGCTTTTAGGTTTTGGCTGTGTAACTATGGCTACTATTACTACAAGACTTCTGGGAACAAAAAGAGAAAGAATAATTGCTATTTTTCTTTTAGGACTGGCAATTCCCTGTTCAGCTCAGCTTGGTGTGATTGCAGGTTTGATTGCTCAGCTTGATGTTTTTTATATTTTAGTTTATGTTATGACAATTTTTGCAGTTTATGTACTTGCAGGTACTTTTTTAAATAAAGTTTTACCGGGGGAATCAAGTGATTTATTAATTGATTTACCGCCGATTAGATTACCTGATATAAAAAATGTTTTTAATAAAACCTATCAGCAGACACTGGCCTTTGTAAAAGAGGCAGGGCCTATTTTTGTTTTAGGTGCAGCCTTAATTACTGTTATGCAGAAAACAGGAATGCTGGCACTGATCAGCAGAGCAGCCGAACCAGTAACGGTTAACTGGCTTGGACTGCCGGCAGAGACGGCAACCGCTTTTGTGATGGGAATTATAAGACGTGATTTCGGAGCAGCAGGTCTGACAGCTATTGCTTTAACTCCGGCTCAAATTACAGTTTCTTTAATTACCCTAACCTTATTTGTGCCCTGTATTGCAGCAATGATGATTATGATTAAAGAGAGAAACTTTAAAGAAGCAGTTTATATCTGGTTTGGCAGCTGGATTACAGCTTTTGTGACCGGAGGTATTGTTAATTTATTGATTTTTTAATTTTTCTAGCTTCAATAATTTATTAAAATTTCTAAAATAATTTTGTATTTATGTTAAAAAGAAGGTGTTTTAGGATGGATAATTGTGATTTAAATAATGAAAAAAAGGCTGACAAAAAAATTGTCTGTCCCACCTGTGGTTATCAGATGGAGGAATTTAAGACAATTAAATGTCCCCGCTGTAACAGTTATTTGTTTAAAAAGTGTTCTGAATGTAATAAATGCTCTTTATTTTAGTTTGAGTCTTTGTTAAAATTAAAAAAAAGATTTAGATATAATACTTTTAGAGGAAAGAGTGAGTATAGATGAAAGAACAGGCCAGAGTTATTAAAAAAGAAGATGGTCAGAGTTTGGTTAAAATTATAAGAACTTCTGCCTGCAGCCACTGTGATGAAAAATGTATGCTGGCTGAGGACTCACATGAGGTAGATGAGATGGAAGTCCTGGTAAATGATCCAATTGGAGCTGAAGTGGGAAGTATGGTTGAGCTTGAAATGGGTGCTAAACCAATTTTATTTTCAGCTTTTTTAGTTTATTTACTTCCTCTAGTGGCAATTGTAGCCGGATATTTTATTGGTGCTAATATTTTCAATATTTTTATTAACAATGTAGAAATTGCAGGAATTATAGGCTCAATTGTAGGTTTTTTTCTTTCTTTTTTACTTTTAAGGTTTTTTGATAAAAAAGCAGGTTCTAAAAGTTATTTTCATCCAGAAATAACTAGAGTTATAACTCATAATGGATTTTATTATGATAGTTAATTTTATACTGCAAAAATTTAGGGCTGCAGATTGTTAAATATGCAGCCTATATTTTTCAAATATCTTCTAAATGGCATATATTAATAAGCAATTATTATTGTCATAATATTTTTACTTTTAAAAAATACTTGCATTTTTATTAGTTCAGCTATATAATTAAAAAAAATAGGTTTTAAAATATATTAAAAATCTGTTGAATGAGAGAGTAAAAATAATTTTGCTTTAAAGCAAATCGGAGCAGCTGAGAGTCCGTAAGCATATTATTTTGAAGCGCACTCAGGAGGATCTCTTCTGAAAATAGTAGGTAGAGACGTTGAACGCGTTAAGTTTTAGAGTGGTCAGTAATAACTGGCAACTAGAGTGGTAACACGGGTAATTCCTCGTCTCTTATTTGTTAAGAGAGCGGGGTTTTTTTAGTTTATATAGATTTTTAGCGCTAATTAGTTTTTTTATTTTAATAATTTAGCATTTTAAATTATTAAAGTAAAATAGAATATGGGCAGTTTAAAAGTTAATTTTTAGAGTCAAAGAGAATTTAGGAGGAGATAATAATGGCTTATAATTTAAAAGGAAGAAACTTATTAACTTTAAAAGATTTCACAAAAGAAGAAATTAATTATTTATTAACATTATCAGAGGATCTAAAGGCAAAAAAAAGAGCTGGAATTCAAGGCAGGATGCTGGAAGGTAAAAATATTGCTTTGATTTTCGAAAAGCCTTCTACCAGAACTAGATGTGCTTTTGCTGTTGCAGCAAAAGATGAGGGTGCTATGCCAGAATATCTCGGTAAAAATGATATACAGCTTGGTAAAAAAGAAACTGTTGCTGATACAGCAAGAGTTTTAGGGAGAATGTTTGATGGGATTGAATTTAGAGGTTATGCACATCAGACAGTGGAAATTCTGGGAGAATACGCAGGTGTTCCGGTCTGGAATGGTCTGACTGATCTATATCATCCAACTCAAATACTGGCAGACTTTTTAACTTTAAAAGAAAACTTCGGTAATTTAGAAGGATTAAATCTTGTTTATACTGGTGATGGCCGTAATAATATGGCTAATTCTCTAATGGTTGGCTCAGCGATTATGGGGGTTAATTATACTATTGCTGCTCCCGAAGAGCTCTGGCCTGATAAAGATTTAGTAGAAGAGTGCAGAAAACTGGCAGCAGATTCGGGAGCTCAAATTAAATTAACTGCTGATGTTGAATCAGGGGTCAAAGGGGCAGATGCTATTTATACTGATGTCTGGGTTTCAATGGGAGAAGAGTCTGAATTTAAAAAAAGAATTGAACTTTTAACTCCCTATCAAGTTAATATGGATATGATCGAAAAAACTGAAAACGAAAATGTTATCTTTCTCCACTGTTTGCCTGCCTACCATAATACTGAAACTGAAAATGGTCAGAAAATATATGAGGAATATGGGCTGCAGGAAATGGAAGTTACAGAAGAAGTTTTTGAGAGTAAATATTCTAAAGTTTTTGATCAAGCAGAAAATAGGATGCACACAATTAAAGCTGTCATGGCAGCTACACTATAGGAGTGATTTTATTGATGACAGCGGTAAGTAAAAAAGATCATTATAAATGTCGGGAAGGTACTGCTGCCGATGCAGTTGAAATTCACAATTTAATGCAGGAGGCCTTTGCAAATTATGCCCAAAAAAAGAATAAAGGAAAAAACAAAAAAGAGGTAATCAATTCTGCTTTAAGAGAAGATTTAGAAGATGTAAAATTAGATTTAGATCAAAATATTGTACTGGTTTTAAGTGACGGCAAAAAAATTATTGCTTCTTTGAGGTTAGAGGAGATAAGTGAGAAAAGATTTTTACTAAAAAGATTTGCAGTTGCACCAGGATATCAAAATCAGGGTTTGGGTACAATGCTTTTTGAAGAAGCCGTAGAAAAGTTAAAACAGATCAAAGCTCATTATTTACAGCTTTATTCATCTTTAGAAAACAAAAAATTAATTAGTTTTTATCGGGGGCTTGGTTTTAACTGTCTGGAAAAAGATAATAAAAAAGGTTATGAACGCGGTCTCTGGGTAAAGACAATTAAATAAAAGTTTGTCGAATTCCCTCGACAAACTTCATTTTAAATAATTAATTATTATTTAAGAATGGAGAAGTGAAAAATCCATCCTGTTTGTGAGCAGGGTGGATTTTTTAATTACTGCTTTTATTAATTAAATTTAAAAAAGGTCTTTTAGCTGTTAAATCAGCTAAAGACCTCGATTTCTAAAATATTGTTTTAGTTAACATAAATCCTATATAAATTCCTACAATTCCCATTACTCCTGATAATGTTGGGGGAGCAGGAATCGGCAGGTTAAGAAAAGAAAAAAGACCACCAACAATTAAACCAGAAATTGATGCTAAAAATGCTTGGTTCATAATATATTCTCCTTTGTAAAAATTATAATTTTGGTTAGACGTCAGACAACTGACAATATTATTCTATTATACTTTTACTGTTTTGTCAAAGAATTTTACAACTTTTCTATGAAGATTTTCTTAATAATTGAAACCTTTTAAAAAAATAAGGAAAATATACTTATTAATAAATTGTTATGAGATAGAAGTTAAATTAAATTTTGACTTAAACTATTTTTGATTTCTAATTTAAATATACTTAAAAAAGAAGGTATGTAAGCTAATTTAAAGAAATTAATTATATAGAATCAATTAGTTAAATATCATTATATTTTAATTTTTTTGGTTAAACTATTTTGTCTGGATAAAGTTTATCAATAATAGGGAGGTTATATTATGAACTGGAAAGATTTTGCTGAAGAGCTTGTTGGAACTTCTAAGGAAGCTGTTAAAAAAATTGCTGAATATGCTGAAGATTACAGGATTTACCCCCGCTCTATAATAAAAAATAAAAATTCCTTTTACTTTATGGCCAAAATTGATCAGAAAAATAAATTAGTTATTTTAAACAAGAGTAAAAATTTCGAACTTTTTCAGGGGAGGGTGGAAACGCTGGCAGGATTTAAGGCTAAAATTGCCCCCTTAAGTCATTATAACGCAGAAATTTTGAGAGATATTTTTCCTTTTACTGCACCAGAAACAGTGGGCGTTAAAAAATCAAGTATTGGACTTGGAGATAGATTAGGAGCTGCTACTCCAGGACATATTGAGGCAGTAAAAGAAAGTAATGCTTTTCCAGTGTTTGCTCAGCAGTCAGTACAAGAACTTAATTTAACCGGTAGAACTTTTAAATCAGTGCTTGATGATGTCAGCTGGGCAGTTTTTCAGGAAGGCTATCAAAATGGTTTTGCTGCTGATGCTGATGGTTTAAAAGAGAAACCTGATATTAAAGAAGCCTTAGATCTGGGTTACAGTATGATAACTTTAGACTGCAGTGATTATATTAATGATGATTTTAAAGAGAGATCTGAAACCGAAATTGAGAATGCCTATCAGGAAGTGCCTGAGTATTTAAGAGAGGGTCTGGAAGATCAGTATTTAAACAAAGTTTTTATTCTAAATTCCGGCTATCAGCTGGAATATAACCATAATAACTTTAAAGAAATAGTCTTAAGCTATTATCAGGCTCTGGACTTTGTTAAAGAAATTAAGCATTTACTCAAAAAATCAGATAAGGATATAGACCTCGAAATTTCAATTGCTCAGTCTTCTATTCCAACAACACCGGAAGCACACTTTTTTGTGGCAAATGAGTTAAAAAGAAACAAGGTTCAGCTTAATCTGCTGGCACCAGCTTTTGCGGGGGAATTTCAAAAAGGCATTGACTATCAGGGTGATTTAAATAAGTTTGAAGCAGTATTTAAAGTTCATGCTGATATTGCAGACCGTTTTGGCCACAAATTAAGTATTCATTCCGGCAGTGATAAGTTTAAACTTTTTCCAATTATTAAACGCCATACAGAGGGCAGAGTTCATGTTAAAACTTCCGGTACTAACTGGCTGGAGGCAATTCGAGTTGTGGCCGAAAATGATCCTTCTTTATACAGGGATATTCATGCCTATGCAAAAGAAAAATTTGAAGCAGCAAAAGAATATTATCAGGTTGAGACTGATTTATCTCAATTACCAGAGCTGGCACAAATGAGTGATCAAAAACTGGCTGAGCTGTTAGAGGATGATAATGTGCGTCAGCTGCTGCATATAACCTATGGTTTTATACTTCAGGATAAAAAAGATGGACATTATATCTTTAGAGATAAATTATATAAGTTTTTGGATGAACATGATAAAGAATATCGTCAGGCATTAAAAAAGCATACAGCTCACCATCTGAATAAATTAGGATTTTATAAAAATTAAATTTAAAACTGCTTAATATTTAAATATGTCAGGAGGAATTATTTATGATTTCTAAGCTTGAAAATAAAAAAGTTATAATTGAAGCCGCCAGTCAGGGAGCTCAGCTGCAGAAATTAATTTTAAAAAATAATGGTCAGAATTATCTCTGGCACGGTGATTCCAAATACTGGGGCAGAAGAGCCCCGGTATTATTTCCCATTGTCGGTCGTTTAAAAGATGATAAATATATTTATAATAATCACGAATATCAGATGACTCAGCATGGTTTTGCCAGAGATCATAAATTTGAATTAGTAGAAGAAGCAGGAAATTATTTAATTTATGCTTTAGAGGATAATGAAGAAACCTTAAAAAAATATCCTTTTAAATTCAGACTGGAGATTAAATATAGCATTAGAGATAACTCTCTTGATATTATTTATAAAGTAAAAAATAAAGATCAGAAAAATATGTATTTTTCTATAGGGGCTCATCCGGCTTTTTACTGGCCGCTGGCAGAAAATGAGATAAAAGATGATTATTATTTAGAATTTGAAAATAAAGAATATGCATCCAGATATCTGCTGGAGGATGGTTTACTTAATCAGCAGAAGGAACTAATTCTGGATAATCAAAAAATATTAGAATTGGACTCTGATATTTTTAAAGACGATGCGCTGGTGTTTAAAAATTTAAAATCAGATCAAATTAACTTAAAAAGCAGAAAATCAGAACGGGAAGTTCAGCTTAATTTTAAAAACTTTCCTTATTTAGGTATCTGGTCTCAGTCAACAGAGGCACCCTTTATTTGTCTTGAACCCTGGCAGGGAATTGCAGACTCAGTTGACAGCAGTGGTAAGTTAGCAGAAAAAGAAGGAATTAAGCAGCTGGCTGCTGGAGAAAAATTCGAATGCACCCATACAATTACTATCAAATAGAGGTGAAATATGTTTAATATAACTAAAATGTTAACAGAATTTAATACTTATGGAGATCAGCTGCGCTATGATAAAGGCTGCAGTAGTTCTCCATTTGGAACCCGGCCCGGGCTGGGTCCTGTTGCTGCCTGGAATATTAACTCTCAGTGTAATTTAAACTGCAAACACTGTTATTCAAATTCCACTGCAGCTAAAAAAGATTCAACTTTAAATACCAAAGAAGCCTTCGCTTTAATTGATCAGCTGGCAGATTTTAAGGTTCCGGTCTTATTATTATCAGGTGGAGAACCGCTTTTGCGGCCGGATCTATTTAAATTGGTCAGGAAAGCTAAAAGTAGAAATTTAAGAGTAGTGATTTCTACCAATGGAACTCAGCTGACAGAAAAAATGGTTCTGCAGCTAAAAACACTGGGAGTCAGCTATATTGGAATCAGTCTTGATGGTTTAAAAGAGACAAATGATCAATTTCGCGGTAAAAAAGGAGCTTTTAAATCTGCTCTTGAAGGAATTAGAAACTGTCAGAAATATGCTCAGAAAGTTGGGCTTCGCTTTACCATCAATCAGGAGAACTATCAGGAAATTGATGAACTCTTCCAGCTGATTGAAGCGGAAAATATTCCTCGCATCTGTTTTTATCATCTGGTCTATTCAGGCAGGGGAGAGAATATTAAAGAAGCTGAATTGAGTGATCAGGATAAAAAAGAGACCATTGATAAAATTATTAACTGGGCTCAGTATTTTATTGAACAGGGGGATCCCAAAGAAATATTGACAGTTGATAATCATGCTGATGGAGCCTATCTTTATTTAAAAACTAAAGCAGATGATCCTGAGCGGGCTAAATATATTTATTCTCAGCTTTTAAAAAGTGGTGGTAACCGCAGCGGCAGTGCAATTGCCAATATTGATCATAAGGGAGATGTTTTTGCTGATCAGTTCAGCCGCTTTATTACCCTGGGTAATATTAGAGAAGATGAGTTTTCTGAAATCTGGAAAAATGAAGATAATAAATTTCTAAATAAGATGAGAAATAGAAAAGAATATCTTAAGGGGCGCTGTGCTGACTGCAGGTTTTTAGAAATCTGTAATGGTAATCTGCGGGCCAGGGCTCATGCAGCAGGTAACTTATGGGGAGCAGATCCCGGCTGTTATTTAAGCAAAGAGGAAACTGGAGGCGATATATAAATGAATATTATATCCTGGAATTCTACCAATCAGTGTCATTTAAGCTGTCCCCACTGCTATCGTGATGCAGGAGCCAATCTTGAGCAGGAATTAAATACTGCAGAAGCAAAGAAGATGCTGGAGCAGATTAAGGCTGCCAATTTTCACTTAATGATTTTTTCAGGTGGGGAGCCGCTTTTAAGAGATGATATTTTTGAATTAATGAGCTATGCCTCTGAGATAGGTCTTCGACCGGTAATTGGAACCGGAGGTGGCTTAATTGACGCTGAAAAAGCACAAAAGTTAAAAGAGGCCGGTGTTCTGGCAGCAGGGATTAGTCTGGATAGTGTGGACCCTGAAAAACATGATCAATTCCGGGGTGAAAAAGGACTTTTTAAAAAGGTGGAAAATGCATTTGCAGAATTAAAACAGACAGGTATTCCTTTTCAGACTCACATGACAGTTATGGACTGGAATTTAGATGAGCTGGAGGCTGTGATTGACTATTCAGCGCAGGTTGGAGCAAAGGCAGCCCATATCTTCTTTATGGTGCCAACAGGTAGAGCAGCCTACATAGAAGAAAGTGCAATTTCTAAAAAAGAATATCAGCAGGCTGTAGAAAGAATCATGAAAAAATCTGAAGAGGTAGAAATTGAGGTCAAACCTGTCTGTGCACCTCAGTTTATAGCTGCAGCTGATCAGCTTGATATTAAAAGCCGTTTTCGTAAGGGCTGTCTGGCTGGAACAAGTTACTGTATTGTCAATCCGGTGGGTGATGTACAGCCCTGTGCCTATCTTGATCTAAAAGTTGGAAATATTAAAGAAAAAAGTTTTAAATCGATCTGGGAAAAGAGTGAGATTTTAAATAAAATGAGAACATTAGACTGGCAGGGTAAATGCGGCAGCTGTAAATATCGAAGCAGCTGCAGAGGCTGCAGAGCGAGAGCCTATTATTACAGTGGCGACTATATGGGGGCCGATCCATTCTGTTCGATTGAAATTACAGCACTCTAGTTCTGTGATACATATCATAGTAACTCTTTTTTTAAAATATTATAACTACTTGAAAAGAATGATCAAGTATATTAATAAAAAAAGAGTTTTGATAATGAGTGCATTTTTAGGTCCAATCCATATGTGGTTATATAATCAGATTCAGATAGTAGAAAAAAGGAGAGGTAGAATAACTTGCAGAAAAGGATAAAATACGAGATAATGTAGATAAGTTTAATTTAGGAGCTGTTTTTATGGATCAATTAGATAAAAAAATTTTGGATAAGTTACAAAATGGTTTAGAATTAGAAGCCTCACCTTTTCAAAAAATAGCAGAAGAACTGGAAATTGAAGCAGAAAAACTTCTGCAGCGAATAAAAAATCTAAAAAAAGATGGTTATATTCGTCGGCTTGGTGGAGTTTTTAGATCATCACGACTGGGCTATAAAAGTACCCTGGTAGCTTTAGAACTGGAAGAGGAAAATTTTTATCAGGTAGCTGAAGTTATCAACCAGCATCCTGGAGTAACTCATAATTATCGCAGAGATCATGAGTTGAATCTCTGGTTTACACTGTCAACTGCCAGTGAGCTTGATCGCGAAAAATTTCTGGCCCAGCTTAAGGCTATGCCGGGAGTAAATGAGCTCTATCAGCTGCCAAAGGAGAAATTTTTTAAGCTTAATGTATTTTTTAAGATGGATCAGGAAACAGAAAATGAGGATGATCAAAATGAATAATATAATAAACAAAGAATTTGGAGAGATAGTGGATCACCTTGATAAGAAGATAATTAAAGCTTTTGAAGCAGATATTCCTTTAACATTAAATCCTTATCAAAAAATTGCTGATAATTTAAATATAGAAAGAGATGAGCTTTTAAAAAGGCTGCAGAAACTTAAAGAAAGAAAGATTTTGAAGAGGATTTCTGCTGTTTTAAATCATAGATATTCGGGTTATCGGGCCAATGGAATGTTTGTCTGCCATTTTAATAAAAACAAAATTGATGAGATCGGTCAAGAAATATCTGAACTGGAAGAGGTCAGTCACTGTTATCAGCGTAAAACTTATCAGAACTGGCCTTATAATTTTTATGCGATGATGCATGCTCAAAATAAAAAAGAACTGGAAGAGACGATAGAAAAACTGGCAGAAAAATATAGTATTGATGATTATCAAATATTGTATTCTACTGAAGAATTAAAGAAAAGCAGCATGAAATATTTTAATTCTGATTTTTGACATTTAAAATAAACACTGATATTATAGTTATACGCTAAAAGTAAAAAGGAGAAGTGATATTATTAATAAAAAATTATCTGTTTTAAAGGATCTTCTCTCAATGTTTATTACTCGACATAGAAATCAGATGTCATATATAATTGGTTTTCTTTCTGCTTTGGCCTTTGCAATTATTTATATTAATTTTGGAATTGAATTAGCAGCAGCAGCTTTATTTGCAGGAATTTTAGTTTTTGAAATCTTTGACCATTATTTTGGAGGCAGGCCGGATATTATAGTAATGGGTGTTGATAGTGAAGAAGATATGATGAAAACACTTAAAAAAACTATGTCAAAAGCGGTGAAAGAGCAGAAGAAGGAAAACTCGAATAATAATAAAGATTAACATTCATTGAGCAGCCCCTAGTGGCTGTTTTTCTTTTTTAAAAAATTTGACTTAATATTCAAAATTTAATAAAATTGAGGTAGACTTTAAAAGGGAGTGATTAAATTGTTAAAAAGAAAAAAAATTATTTTTACTCTGTTTTTAGCGTTAATTTTAATTTTTAGTTTTTCTCTTTCTATGATGGCGGCTGAGAAATTAAGTATTCTCGCTACTTCAGATGTTCATCAGTATCTGATGCCATATGATTACATGGAAGATAATGTTGATGAGACGATTGGATTTTCAAAAATATATTCTTTAATTGAAGAAGAAAGAAATAATAACCCCAATACTTTACTGCTTGATAATGGTGATCTAATTCAGGGAAGTTTAATCGGTCTTTATGAATATCAAATTGATCCTATTACTGAAGGAGAAACTCAAACAATAATTAAGGCCTTTAATCATGCTGGTTATGAAGCTTCAACAATAGGAAATCATGAGCTTCAGGACTACAGTATGGATTATTTAGATAAAGCTATTGCCGGAGCAGATTTTCCATTTGTTTCTGCTAATTTAAAGCTAGCTGATAATGAAGATGAATATTATACAAAGCCTTATTCAATAATAACTAAAAACATTGATGGGAAAGATTTAAGAATTGGTGTTACTGGTTTTGTACCCCCTCAATCAATGCTCTGGGGTAAAGATCATCTGGAAGGTAATGTTGTAATCGAAGATATTGTAGATGCTGCTGAGCGGGTAATTCCAGAGCTTGCTGAAAAGACTGACTTAGTAGTAGTTTTATCCCACTCTGGAATAAGTGATGCTCCAGTAGATTCTTATGATGCTCGAGAAAATGCTTCATATTATATTGCTCAGATGGATGGAGTAGATGCATTGATTACAGGTCATCAACACGGAAAATTTCCTGATGACTATGAAGATTTAGAAGGTGTTAATGCAGAAGAAGGTACAATTTTTGGTGTACCAACAATTATGCCAGGTTCCTGGGGTTCTGCTCTTGGTGTTATTGATTTTGAAGTTGAAGAAAATAAGGGCAGCTGGGAAATCATTGATCATCAGGTCAGACACAGAGAGGTTGATGAGAATGTAGAATCCCATCCTGAAATTGAAGAAATTGCTGAGGATGTACACGAAAAAGTAATTGAATATGTTAGAACACCGATTGGTGATACAGAAAGAGATATTACATCTTATCTTTCTCGAGTTATGGATTCTCCTGTAACTCAAATCATTAATGATGCTCAGCTTTGGTGGGCAGAGCAAGAATTTGCAGAAGGCGAATATTCTGATTTACCAGTACTTTCTGCAGCTGCGCCATTTAGAGCAGGGAGGGAAGATGCTGATTACTTCACAGAGGTTATGGAAGGTGGAGTAACAATAGGTGATGTAACTGACATTTATATTTATGATAATCAGATCAGGGTAATGCAGATGAATGGAGAACAAATAATTGAATGGTTAGAAAGAAGTGCAGAAAACTTCAATAGAATTGATCCAGATTCCGAAGAAACACAGGAATTATTGAATGGAGATTTTGCCGCTTACAACTTTGATGTAATTGATGGAATTGAATATGAGTTGGATGTTACAAAAGAGGAAGGAGATAGAGTTGTTAATGCAGAGTATCAGGGCGAGCCATTAACTGAAGATATGGAATTCCTGATAGTTACCAATGACTATCGTGCCGGTGGAGGTGGAGATTTCCCACCAGCTGTAGAAGAAGATCCAGTTTATGCACCCAGTGGTGTAGTTAACAGAGAGATTATAATGGATTATATTGAAGAAAAAGGTACAATTAATCCAGAACCTGATTATAACTGGCATATCAGTTCATTTGATCCTGCTGGCGATGTGACTTTCCGCTCTCATCCTGAAGCAATGGATTATATTGAAAAATATGAAATACCTAATATATCTTTTGTAGAGACTGATGAAAATGGTATGGGAGTTTATAAATTAGACGTTTCAAATTTAGGAAATTAAATATTAGATAACTGATTTATTTAAGTTTGTTATCCAGTCCCTTCTACATTAAAATGGAAGGGACTTTTTTTCTAATTTTATATAATATCTTTTTTCTGATATAATAGTCAGTATAAATTTAAACTAATATTGAGGAGAAAAATATGAATATACTCCATGATTTTTCAATAAAAAATAAAATAATGATCGGGATAGGACTAAGCTTTATTCTGGCGATGATGATCCTGCTGGGAGTAGTGGTATATCAGTTTGATGATTTATCTGCAGAAAATCAGATTTTAATAGAAGATGAGTTATTAGAAAGAAAATATGACAAATATGAGACTCTGGTAAAAAGCAGAGCGGAGGTTTTATCTGATATATATCATCTGCGACTTAGAGAAAGAAGGGCTCGAGGGGAAGATATGACTGAATCAGAGCTGCATGAGCTTATATCTGAACTTAATGATAACTTAAAAGTTAATGATATGTATTTTTATATTTATGATCTGAAAGGTAATGCTATTTCCTTACCTCCAACTCCCAATTTAGAAGGTAGAAATAGAATGGATTTAGAGGTTAAAGGTAGAAAATTAATGGAGGAGATGACTGCTTTAGTAGAAGAAAAAGGTGCTGGGAGAATAAGTTATCCCTATTTTAATCCTAAAACGGAGATGCTGGAAACTAAATATGGTTATCTACAAAAAATAGAAGGGACTGATATGTTTATAGGAGCTGGCGGTTATCAGAGCAGCTATTATAGTATAGTGGACCGTGTTCTTTTTAAAATCAAAAATATAAGAGATGAAACTATTTATCTTTTGCTTTTGAGTTTTGCAATTATTGTAGTAATTATATTTTTAATAATCTATGATATTTCAAAATACATAAATTGGAATCTAGAAAAAATTGTGTCAGCTTTTAAAAAAGTAGAAAAAGGACAGCTGAACTCATTTCTAGAAATTAAAAGCCAGGATGAGTTTGGCTCTCTTGCTGCTGGTTTTAATCAGATGCTCAGCAGAATTAAAAAGTTAACCTATAATGATCCTCTGACCGGACTTCCTAATCTGAATTTTTTAGAAAATCAGCTTGCTGAAAGTTTGAAGAAAACTGGAAAGTCTGAAGAAAAGATATATTTATTTACCCTAATCACTGATAATTTGACGCTGATCAACAGCAATTATGGCTATCAAAAAGGAAATGACTTATTAAAGGAGTTATATCAGCGTCTAAGTAAAATTTTACCTAAAAAGACAACTATAGCTCGAAAAAATGATGAATTTATTTTTTATTTTTATTCTGTTAAAAACAAAGAGGAAATAAAAAAATATGCAGAAGAAATTTCAAATAAGCTGTCAAAACCATATGAAATAAAAAGCAATTTAATTTATCTAAATTTAAAGCTAGGAATTGCGGTTAACAAAGATCAGGAAAACTGTTCAGAGCTGATAAGAAAATCAAGATTATCGCTTCACTTTGTTGATGAAAAAAACAATATAAAATTTTTCAATCAGGATATGCTGGGGCAGCTTTCTGGTAGGTTGAATTTAGAAAGCAAATTAAGAAAAGCTATTGTTAATAATCAGTTTCAGCTGCATTATCAGCCACAGCTGGAGAGTAAAAGCAATAAAGTTATTGGTGTGGAAGCCCTGATTCGCTGGCAGCACCCTGAAGAAGGTAGAATTTCTCCAGGAGAATTTATTCCACTGGCAGAGGAGACTGGGATGATTCTAGAACTGGGGGATTGGATATTAGAAGAAGCTTTACTTCAATTAAAAAGCTGGCGGGATAAAGGTTTTAAAGATCTAATTATGTCAGTTAATATTGCTCCACAGCAGTTTCAGCAGGATAATTTTATTTTTAAAATCAATAATTTACTTCAAAAATATCAGCTGCCTGCTAAATATTTGGAACTTGAGATAACCGAAAGAACAGTAATAAAAGATGTTGATTATACGGTTGAAGTTTTAAATAAATTAAAAAAAATAGGAGTAAAAATATCAATAGATGATTTTGGTACAGGTTATTCTTCTCTTGAATATTTAAACCGCTTTGCTCTAGATAAACTAAAAATTGATAAATCATTTGTGCATAACCGCAGTAATTTAAATATAGTTAAAACTATAATTATGATGGGAAGCAATTTAGGCCTTGAAGTAGTAGCCGAAGGTGTAGAGACTGAGGAGGAATTGAAATTTTTAGTTGATAATAACTGCAGTTATTATCAGGGATATTATTTTGCCAGAGCAGAAAAAGCTGCTGCTGTAGAAAAATATTTTTCAAAGTAGGCTAAAAATTAATTAAAATTATTTAAGGGGTAATTATGAAATTACAAATTAAAAGATTTTCTGAGTTAAGCAACAGACAGTTATATAAAATAATTGAAGCCAGAATTGATGTTTTTGTAGTTGAACAGAACTGTCCTTATAAAGAATGTGACAATAAAGATCAGGATTCTTTTCACTTATTTTATCTGGATCAGGGCCAGATTGCAGCTTATTTGAGGATTATTCCGGCAGGGATATCATATAAAGAGCCCTCAATTGGCAGGGTTCTGGTAAAAAAAGAATATAGAAGAAAAGGACTGGGACTAAAAATGACTGGTGAGGCCCTTGCTTTTATCAGAGAAGAAATGAATTTAAATACTGTACGGATTTCGGCACAGGAATATATACTCGATTTATATCAGAGTCTCGGTTTTAAAGTTGTATCAGAAAGGTATTTAGAAGATGATATACCTCATTATGAGATGCTTTGTCAATTGTAAATTTTAAAAATCTTTGATAGAATTAAAATAGATAAAGATATAGTTGGAGGTGCCTATTAATTTGTTAAATTTAGCTGATGCAGTGGTCTATGCAAAAAAGTGGGCCATTAATATTGGGAAAATGCAGAAAGAAAAGCTTAAAAAAGAAGCTTTTAAAATTAATACAAAAAGTACTTTGACCGATCTTGTGACAGAAATTGATTTATTGAGTGAAGATATGATTAAAGCAAAAATCGAAAAAAACTTTCCAGATCATAATATTTTAGGAGAGGAAAGTGATTTTGCCGATAAAAACAGTAAATATACCTGGGTTATTGATCCTTTAGATGGAACAAATAATTATGCAAGTGCCTACCCAATTTACAGTGTATCTATTGCTTTAAAATATGAAGAAGAAATTGTAATGGGTGTTGTTTATATTCCAGAACTTGATGAAGTATATTCTGCTATTAAGGGTAAGGGGGCATACAGATCCGGGAAAAAGATCAGTGTTTCTCATAAAACTGCACTTAATTCAGCTTTAGTTGCTACTGGTTTTCCCTATGATAAAAAGGATTCTAAAATAGATAATCTTGCACCTTTAAATCATATTTTAAAAAAGATAAGAGGTATTAGACGATCTGGAAGCGCAGCTTTTGATCTTGTTTCTGTTGCCAGCGGTAAAATTGATGCTTTCTGGGAATTCAAACTTAAAGAATGGGATTATGCTGCCGGTAAATTATTAATAGAAGAAGCTGGTGGTCAGGTATATCAAACTGAGATTGAAGGAGCACCTTTATTAATTGCAGGCAGTAAAGAATTGGTAAGGAAATTAAGAGATATTATAGAGAATATAGAATTATAAAATATTATAATAGTAGGTGAGCAGCTGATGAAAATAATTAGATATCAAAAAGAGGCTCAAGTTAGAAGAGGTATTTTAAAAAACAAAGAAATATATGAGCTGGAAGGAGATATATTTTCTGATTTTTCTGCTGGTACTAAAAAAGCAGAATTAGAAGATGTCAAACTCTTAGCTCCAGTTGTGCCTCCTAATATCATTGCTATTGGTTTGAATTACAGGCAGCATGCAGTAGAAACAGGGGCTGAGATTCCTGAGCGGCCGGTTGTCTTTTTAAAGGCAAGCAGTAGTTTAAATGATCCTAATTCTGAAATAATTTTGCCCCAGTTGGCTCCTGATGAGGTTGATTTTGAAGCAGAACTTGCAGTTGTTATTGCCAAAAAAGCCAAAAACATAGAAACAGTAGAGGCTGATGATTATATTTTAGGATACAGCTGTGCCAATGATGTTAGTGCTCGTGACTGCCAGAAAAGACTGGATAAACAGTGGGCCAGAGCTAAATCTTTTGACACATTTTGTCCGCTGGGTCCCTGGATAGAGACAGAATTAAATCCAGATAATCTAAGTATTAAGTCGATCTTAAATGGAGAGATTATGCAGAATTCTAAGACCTCTGACATGATCTTTAATGTTGAACAGCTGATCAGTTATTTATCTCATAATATGACACTTCTGCCGGGGACAGTTATTTTAACCGGAACTCCAGAAGGGGTAGGTTTTGCCAGAGAAGATCAGATCTTTTTGAGAGATGGTGATCAAATAACTATAGAAATTGAAGGAATAGGTAGTTTAACAAATACTATTAGAAAGGAATAATATATTTTTTAAAAATAAATATTTAAGTTAATAATACTTTTAAAGAAATTTTGAATTTAATATGCTCTTTAGGGAGGTTATTTATGCAGTTTTTTAATCAGAAAACATTTATTTTACTAATCCCTGTTCTCTTAGCTGTTCTTTTTTATCTGGTGCGTAAAATTATAGCATCTCTTAAAAGAAAAAGAGCAGAAGAACTATTTACAAATTATCATAAAGATAGAATTATTTATTTTAGTAAAGAAGTTAATTTTTTTGGTCAAAAGTCAGCTGGTAGAGCTCAAATGAGAGGAAATGGTTCTTTATTATTAACTCCAGATGAGCTGCATTTTTTAAGATGGATGCCTAAAAAAGATATAATAATTCCTTTAAATGATATTGAGAATATAGAAAGGGTTAATTCTTTTCTGGGAAAAAAGAAAAATAATGAATTATTAAAAGTTGAATTTAACAATCACCAGGGGAAAAAGGATTCGGCTGCCTGGCTTTTAGAAAATATGCACGCCTGGGAACAGGTAATTAAAGATAATCTAGAAAATTAAGTTAATCATTGTTAAATTATTTTAGTTTAGATTATAAATATAAAGATGAAAATTATAAAAATAGAATAATTAAATTTCAAATTAGAAAAACCACTCTTAAATTAAAGGCAGAAAAGCCTCAAAGTTTTAAGAGTGGTTTTTTTAATTATTTTCCAAACGCATAGGTACCGGGTACAAAAAAATTTTTGTACCCGGTACAAGTGAAATAAAACACAAAAAATAATAATTCAAACGTAACGTTCCATTAACAATTAGTTACAATATTTTAACAACCCGGAAATGTTACCGTAACATTGCTGTGTCATTATATTAGTTGCAAGAGGAAAATAAAAAATATATGGAGGTTATGAATTAATGAAAAAAGTAGGACAGATTTTAACAGTATTAGTTCTTTCAGTTTTAATGTTTAGTGGTTTTGTAATGGCAGCTGAGATGGATCATGGTGATCTGGCAGAGGATTATGTTGACTATGATGGAGACTTAGTTGCTGATTTACCTGCTGATGAATCTGAATGGATTAATCCTGACACAATTGTTTTTTCTTATACACCGGTAGAAGAACCTTCAGTTTATAAGAGAGCCTGGTCAGACTTTTTAGATCATTTAGAGGAAGTTACTGGAAAAGAAGTTATGTTTTATGCAGTAGAAAACTATGCTGCTCAGTTAGAAGCACTTAGAGCAGGCAGAATTCATATTGCCGGTGTCAATACAGGCAGTGTTCCTTTTGCTGTAAATACTGCTGGAGTTGTTCCTTTTGCTATGATGGCTGAGGAAGATGGCAGTTATGGTTATGAGATGGAAGTAATTACCCAAAAAGATAGTGATCTGGAAGACTTAGAAGATTTAGAAGGAGAAACTGTAGCTTTTGTATCTCAGACATCTAACTCTGGTTTTAAAGCCCCATCGGCAATTTTAAAATCAGAAATGGGGTTTGAAGCTGGAGAAGACTATGAAACAACATTTAGCGGTCGTCACGATAACTCTATTATGGGAGTTTATAATGGTGATTACGATGTAGCTGCAATTGCCAACTCTGTAATGCACAGAATGGATAATAATGGAGCAATTGATATGTCGGAAATTAAAACAATTTATAAGTCTCAGACTTTCCCAACAACTGCTTATGGTTATGTAAATAATATGCATCCAGGGCTGGCCCAAAAAATTAAAGAAGCATTCTTTACTTTTGACTGGGAAGGAACAAGTTTAGCAGATGAGTTTGATGAGGAAAAGTTTATTCCAATTGATTATAAGACTTACTGGGAAGTTATCAGAACTATTGATAAGGCAAATGGAGTTGAATATGAATAGAAATTAACTGGTTTTAAAATTGATATAGATTACTTTAGTACTGCTGGGGTGGCAGAGGCGGTTAAAAAAAGCCGCCTTTGCTTTTAAATGGTACCGGGTACCTGGAATTTTTTTCCAGGTACCCGGTATCTATATATCAAATAGAGAGGTGAAAAAAATGCTTAAAATTAAGAACTTACACAAAGAATATCCAGGTGGAGATGTTGCTCTGAAGGGAGTCAATTTTGAATTGAATAAAGGAGAGATCACAGCTGTAATAGGGCCTTCAGGTGCCGGTAAATCGACTTTGATTCGCTGTATTAATAGATTAGTTGAAGCAAGCTCTGGAGAAATTATTCTGCAGAACCAGGATCTAAATCAGTTGAATAAAAAAGAATTGAAAAAAGAAAGAAGAAAAATGGGTATGATTTTTCAGGAATATGCACTTGTAGAAAGATTAACAGTTATGGAAAATGTTCTTTCGGGAAGACTGGGGTATTTATCATTTTGGAAAGCGTGGCTCAGAAGATTTCCGCAGAAAGATATTAATCAGGCCTATCAACTTCTGGAAAGACTTGGTTTAAAGGATCATGTTAGTAAAAGGGCAGATCATTTATCAGGTGGACAGCGTCAGCGGGTTGGAATTGCCAGAGCTTTAATGCAGGATCCTGATTTACTTTTAGTTGATGAGCCAACAGCCAGTCTTGATCCCAAAACAGCACGTCAGATTATGCGTTTAATAACAGAAATGGCTAAAGAACGAGAACTGGCTGCTTTAATTAATATTCACGATGTTTTACTGGCCAGAGAATATGTTAATAGAATAATCGGAATGAATAGTGGTGAGATTGTATTTGACGGCAGTCCGTCTGAATTAAATAAAAAGACTTTAACCACCATTTATGGAGAAGAAGACTGGGATAATTTTGATGATGAAGATGAAAATGAAAAAAAGAATAATTTAGAAGAAGGAGGTAATATCATTGCTGACAAAAAGCAGCGAGAATTACACCTGGCAGCGTCCTCACCTAATTAAAAGTAAAAACAAAAGATTTATTATATATTTTTTACTGGCAGCATATTTGATTTTTACCTTTATTTCTTTAAGAATCGACCCCCAGAGAATTTTACTTGGCTTAAGCAGAAGTCAAAAATATTTTGGTGATTTTTTTAAACCGGATTTTATTTCACGCTGGGATTCAATTGTTGATGGAATAATAGAAAGTCTGACTATGACCTATATAGCAACAGTTTTTGGAACGATACTTTCTATCCCCTTTGCTTTTGGGGCGGCCGAAAATATTTCGCCAAAAGCAATTTATTATTTATCACGGGCAGTTATAGTTGTTTCCAGAAGCTTTCAGGAAGTCGTTATTGCTATCTTTTTTGTAGTAGTTATTGGTTTTGGACCGATGGCAGGTGTTTTAACCTTGAGTTTCAGCAGTATTGGTTTTCTGGCCAAGCTGCTGGCAGAAGAAATAGAAGATATCGACTGGAGTCAGGTAGAAGCTATAAAAGCAACAGGAGCTTCCTGGCCGCAGCTGATGACATATTCAGTTTTTCCACAGATTCTGCCCCGCTTCATTGGACTCGTAGTTTACAGACTGGATATTAATTTTAGAGCCTCAGCTGTAATTGGAGTAGTTGGAGCTGGAGGAATTGGAACAACTTTAAATGCAGCCTTTGACCGCTATGAATTTGATGCAGCTTCAGCAATTTTAATAGTAATGATTGCAATTGTAATGCTGGGAGAAGTATTTTCTTCTTTTATTAGAAAGAAAATTAATGAATAAAATGAATAATAAATATCAAAAATGAAGGGAGTTTTAAAATGTTTGATAATAATTATAAGTGGCAGTTAAAGAGCAGTCTCAGAATTATCAAAGAATTATTATTCTGGGCAGCAGGAATCTGGCTTTTTATTTACTGCTGGAATATTATCTCAGCCCGAACAATGTGGCCTTTTGTTTATGATGGAGCCGAGCAGGCCACAAAATTATTGGGGAGGATGTTTCCACCAAACTGGCCTTATTTTATAGATCTTTTACGACCAATTTGGGATACAATCACTATTGCAACTTTAGGTACCATGGCTGCCATAATTTTTTCTCTATTTGTAGCCTTTTTAGCTGCAGAAAATACTTCACCCCATCCGCTTTTAAGACAGCTGGCCCTCCTGATAATTGTAACTTCTCGCTCAGTTAGTTCTTTAATCTGGGCAATTATTTTAGTAATTATTCTGGGGCCTGGAGTGCTGGCCGGGATTATAGCTATTTCTTTAAGATCGGTTGGTTTTGTCTCAAAACTGCTTTATGAAAGTATTGAAGAAATTAATAAAAATCAGGTCGAAGCGGTTGAAGCTACTGGAGCTTCCAAATTTTCTACTTTGATTTATTCAGTAGTACCTCAGGTTTTTCCTTCTTTTGTAGGGACAGCAGTTTACAGGTGGGATATTAATATTCGGGAGTCTACAGTTGTTGGTCTGGTAGGTGCCGGTGGAATAGGATTACAGTTAAATGAGGCAATTTTAGGTCTTAAATGGCCTGATGCCATAATTATTTTTATGATGATTTTATCACTTGTATTATTTTCAGAATTATTATCTGCCAGGATTAGAAAAGTTCTTATCTAAAAATTTAGGTATATAGGTACCGGGTACTTGGAAATGTTTTCCAAGTACCCGGTACCAATATTACAGCCTTACAATCTTTAAAGTTGTAGGGCCTTTTACTTTTTAATTGGCTTTTATAAGTTATAATAATTTTAGATAGAATAAATTAACTTTATGAATATATTGATTTGAATTTAACAGTTAAATGAGTAAATTCATAAAATTAATAATTTAAGAGAACAGGAGTGGTTTTATGACAGGTAAGAGATTTAATCCATCCAAAAAGAAAAAATTATTTTCGGAAAAAAGATTAAAAAGTTTAAAACCGGCTGAAATGCTGTCAGAGTTAAATTTAAAAGAGGGAGATATCTTTGTAGATATAGGAGCAGGGAATGGATTTTTCTCACTTCCGGCTGCTGAAATTGTCGGGGAGTCTGGCAAAGTTTTTTCTGTTGATGTAGAAATAGATATGCTTTTAGATTTAAAGTACAGAGCTCAGCAGGCTGGACTGACAGATAGAATAGAAATCTGTAAAAGTGAAGATAACGATGCCAATTTGCATCAGAATGCAGACTTCATGCTTTTTGCTTATCTTTTTCATGAGGTAGAGGAAAAAGGTAAATTTTTAGATAATTATTTAAGTTTTTTAAAGAAAGGTTCCAGAGTAGTATTTATTGAATGGGATCCTGAAAAGAGAGAAGAAGGACCACCACTTCATCACCGCGTAAAGAGTGAGCAGCTAAAATCAATGCTGGAAAAAAGAGATATAAAAAACATTGAAGTTAAGGCTATAGATTATAATTCCTATTTAATCAGCGGAATTAAAGTTTAGATAATTTGTTTTTTTAAGTATGAATAGTTTTTAATATTGAAAAAGTGTAGACTCTCTTACTTACTTAGAGAAACTGCACTTTTTCTGCCTATATTAAAAACTTTCCACTTAAAACAATCACCGCATAGACAGTCGGTCCAACATGGCAGCCTAAGGTGGCACTGATCCGGCTGTTATAGATTTTTAAATTTATATTTTTTTCCTCTTTAAGTTCCTTAATTAGTTTTATTTTAGTATTTTTAAGATCTTCTTCTCGATTACCGTGAGCAAATCCGAGCCAGGCATTTTTATCATTTTTTACCTTTTCTCTAACAAGCCCTATTATTTTATCCTGCGCTCTATGCTGTCCTCTAACTTTAGCAACTGGTTTCACTTTACCGGTCTCAGTGCTGATCGAGATAATCGGGTTGATACTAAAGATTGAACCCAAAAATGAACTTGCCTTACCAATCCTGCCGCCCTTTTCCATATAAGTAAGATCTTTGACTGTGAAATAAAGGTGCAGCTTCTTTTTAGCCTGATTTAAAATTTTTACTATTTCATTTATCTGCATATTTTTTGCAACTAATTTAGCTGCCAGTACGGTAAGCATACCCAGGCCGAGAGAAATAGTGGAAGAATCGAATACACTAATTTGATCAGGAGCTACCTCGCGGGCTGCAAGTTTTGCTGATTCAAATGTACCACTTAAAGCGGCGGAAACATGGATTGAAAGCAGCTGGTCATATTTTTTAAGCATTTTCTGATACTTTTCCATAAATAATTGAGGAGCCGGCCTTGAAGTGTGAGGAAGCTCATTATTATGTTTCAGTTTTTTAAAAAAACCGTCAGCTTTAATCTCAATTCCATCCTGAAATTCTTCCTCACCAAAATGAACTGAAAGAGGCACAACTTCAATTTCATATTTTTCAAGAATTTCCTGATTTAAATCACAGGTGCTGTCAGTTAGAATACCGATACTCATTTTTTTACTCCTTTCCCTGGTCAGATATATAAATTTAACTTAATTTTAAAAATATTACTTTAATTTATTTTAGCATTTATCCATTAATTTGTCCATTTTTATA